>CAIVZW010000737.1 GCA_903910495.1 uncultured beta proteobacterium | reverse complement strand
CAACCTGCATCGCATCAGGATTTCCCGCATAGGCTTCGCCGGCCATGCTGTTGAACTTCATCCGAATATCGGCATCCTTCGGCATCGGAAAGGTCGGCTTGCCATCCTGGCCTTTGGCGTCTTTGCTTGGGTTCAACAGGCGCTCGCCGGCCAGCAGCAATCCTGAGGTGCTTTTTGATGTGTAAGTATCGCCGCTGAAAAATCCACCGATCTTCATCGGTTGCTCGCGCGTGGCGACGTCTGCAGCCTTCGCGGTTACAGGAGAGTCCGGGGCGATCTGCTGCATCGTTGCGCGAAACACTTTGTCATCGGCAAAGCCAATACGCAACAGCTTCAGGGTTTCGGTCTTGGACTGGTCCGAAGCGTCGGCCATGAAACGGGACAGCGCCGTCGCCTCTGTCTGAAACAGTCCCTTGGGTTCCGCGCCAGTGCGCTTCGATACTTCGGTCAGTATCTGCGTTCTGTTCGCCAGATTAGATGCCCACGTTGAAGGATTGGTCATATCCAGTGGCTCGACTTTAGCGCTCTCGCGCGACGCGGCGTATTCCAGCGGAGAGGCGTGCAGTTGCTTGATGCTGGTCTGTACAAAGTTCTGCATCTTCGACAGGTGCGTGATCTGCTCTTTCGTCGGGGTCGGCCCATAGCTGGCGGCAAGCTCATTGACCTTTGCCGTCATTTGCTGCGGCGTAAAGCGCGAGAACTCTGCTGTAGCCTTCTGTTCGTCGGCAATCTGCGAAGCAAAGCCCTCCATCGGAGTGCCCTTGCTGGCCTTTGTGAAGGCGTCGAACTCGGTGGGCGGGATGTCCCGCCCGTTCTCGACATACCAGGACAGGCGCGTTGCCATCGTGTTCAGGCTCGACATGCGTCGGCGCTCGGCGATCTCGCCCATTGTCGCTAGGTGCTGCTGGTAGCGTTGCACTTTGGCATCAAGAAAGTTTCGTTTCGCCGGATCAAGATCATTAAAACTGTCGCCAGCGAGCTGACTGGAGAAACTCTTTAGAGCCTTGCCATCGCTCTGCGCTGCTGTGATTTTCTTGTCAAGCAGCGTAAAAGTAATTCCCTCTTTGAAGTTCGAAAGCGTTGTCTCTATTTCGTGCGGGTTCATCCCGGCCTTGGGGCCTGCTTGCCGAATGACGCTTTCAAAATTACTGATCGCGTTTTTCTGCTCCTCGTCGCCCCGCACGCCATAGCGCTGCATATTCTCTCGATACGCGTCAAGCCCGCCGCGAATGTCCTGCATGTCTTTATTGGCGACCAACTGCCGGACGCTACGCTGTACGCGACCGAAATCATCAACCAGCGAGGCTTCAACGAGTCCGCGGTTCTGTGGCGATACGCCTGCCATGACCTCATCGTTGCGCTTCTTCGACTCTGTTGTGAAAATCTCTTCTGCCTTCGCTTTGTCGTAGCGGCCATCAACCAGACCGGCGGCAATGTCGTCATGAACGTCGGCGAGGCTATTCTTTATCGTGGCCTGCGCGGAGACGGCTTGCAGTCTATCGGCGTCATGACGCAGTTGTTTTTGTTCTCGCTCCTTCTCCTTGTCCTCCAGGAGCTGCATGTGCATTCCCACCGCAGCCATCTTCATGCCGGCCTCGCCGGCCTGTTGCATGCCTGTTCCGCCATTGTCAAAGGCAGCCGCGGGGATGTTTACCCGAGGCGCAGGGGCGGCGATTGCGTTGCCGAAGTTACCGAGTGGGATGCGTGCCATATCAATACCATCCGTCACGTGTTGCTTCATACGTAGACGACGGCGCGGTCGATTTCCATCCACCCATCGCCTGTGCTCCCGCCCCGAGAACAGTTGCCGCTGATCCGTACAAGGCTTTTGTCTGTGCATTCTCCCCGGCCTTGCCGAGCAGCTTCGCTTCCTCCTGGGCTGAATCCGTCGCCCGCTTGCCGCTGAGGATCGCCGAAAGCGCATCTTCTTCAACGTTCGTGGTGATCGTCTTCTGAATTTCGAGCGGCGTTCCTTCGCCGAGCTTCACCCCGGATGCTGCGAGGGATGCATTGGCTTCGCCCTGCTGCGCTCTCCCTGCCTTGCGAATATCAGCGGCTTGCGCCTTCGCTGCATCCGCCTTGTACGCTCCCTCATTGAGCGCCTGTTGCGCTTGGGCGTTGGCCGCGTCTTGTTGGGCGCTGGCAGCCTGCGCCTGCCCCATGACCGACATTGCGGTAGACGCTGCCATCAGTGCCAACATCGGATTACACATTGGGAACTCCTAGCCAGAAATTGAAAAACTCTTGATGCGGGCCGGTCGGCGTCAGATCGATAGCGAAGCCGAGCGACATGAGCCAGCGAATTGAAGTCTTGTTGTCCTTGTGGACCTGATTGAACAGGAAGCGGTAATGCAACTGCATTTCGTCGACTTCGGATTTCGACCCGGCCAGAAACTCTTGTTTTATCTTGTAGATGTCGTTGGTCGCCAGCATCCAGGGCGTACCGCATTCGGGAATGTCGGTCGGGCTCACGCCATAGAGCACAGTAGGCACGCCATCGACCAGCGCGCATTTCGTCCAGTTCGAATAGCCAAAGCTCGCCTTGACTGCAGCAGCCGGCTCGTCAGGCTGCGATAGACTGAGTTCATGCACATCGGCGGCGCGGAGGTGATCGGCAACATAATCGACGTCTTCCTGCGTAGCTTCCCTGATCAGGATCTCGGGCATGGTCTAGCCTCCGTTGACCGTGAGTGATCGGATCGTGGCGAGCACATGCCAGGGGAAAGGTGCGTCCTGGCTGATGACGATCTCCGACTCGCCCTTCGACCAGCCGAGCAGCGTGTCGCCCTTCTTTCCAGAAAAGAGTTGCGGCGGCAGGTCGAGTTGGTCCTGCGCATTTTTCCGTCCAGGAATGAATTCGTCACCATTGACGGTTGCGCCGATGGTGTT
>CAIVZW010000736.1 GCA_903910495.1 uncultured beta proteobacterium | reverse complement strand
TGGTGATGACCCGGTCCACTTCGTCGAAGTTACTGATCCGTTCGCCCGCATCGAGCTCCGGAACCGAGGCCGGTTTCTTGTGCAAGGGCATGGTGTGCAGGCATTCATCCGCGAGCAGCCTGTTTCTGGCCAGCAGATTTTGCATCCGGCGCGCCGGCCTGATATGCACTTCGCCACTGAGCAGATAGTCGCGGATGCTGGCCGCGGCGCGCTCGCCATGATCGAGCGCATTGACCAGCGTCAACGGCCCGAGTACGCAATCGCCTCCGGCAAACACGCCCTTGCGCGAGGTTTCCAGCGTGTCCGGATTGACCGTGATGCAGTTCCAGCGATCCAGATCGATGCCTTCTTCCGGCGCAAGGACGTTCTTGTCGACCTGCTGGCCGATGGCGGCCACCACCAGATCGCAATTCATCACGAATTCCGAGCCCGGAATGGCCTCGACATTGCGCCGGCCTTTGGCGTCGCGGTCCGTCTGGCGCATCCGGACCAGATCCACGCCGGTGACCCTGCCGTTATCTACCACCAGTCCGGACGGGTTGCTCAGGCAATGGAAGATGACGCCTTCGTGTTCGGCGGCAAGGACTTCGTCGCGTTCGGCCGGCATGTCCTCGACCGTACGGCGATAGATCAGGTGCACCGAGCGGGCGCCCATGCGCCGGGCCGAACGTACGCAGTCCATCGCCACGTTGCCGCCGCCAACCACCAGCACGTCGCCCTGCACGGCAAATGGTTCGCCATATTCGACATGCTGGTGCACCTTGAGCAGGAAGTCGACGCCGGAAGCATAGCCTTCGAGCGTCGGATCTTCGTTGCGGATGCCGAGCAAAGTGCCCTGGCTCGCACCATAGCCGAGGAATACCGCGTCGTAGCCCTTGGCCAACAGGTCATCGACCGTGAAGCCCTGGCCCAATACCCTGCCATAGTGGAATTCGCCTCCGAGTTGGCGCACGATGTCCTCGGTTTCGGCCTTCAGCACATCCTTGGGCAGCCGGTAACTGGGAATGCCGATCGAGGCCATTCCTCCGGCGGCTTTCTGGGCATCGAACACATCAACCTGTATGCCATCGAGCAACAGCTTGTAGGCACAGGTGATGCCGGCCGGTCCGGCGCCAATGACCGCCACGCGCTTGTTGTGCTGCAGCGGACTCTTCGTGAAATGCAGGCGGTCGTTGGTGATCGCCTGGTCGGCGGCGTAGCGCTTGAGCATGCGGATGCCCACTGCACCTTCGGCTGCGCTGCGGCGGCAGGCGGTCTCGCAGAAACGCACGCATACCCGGCCACAGGTGGCGGCCATCGAGTATTTGTCCAGCACCACTCCGAGGGCGAAGTCAAATTTCCCGCCCTTGACGCCATCGATGTACCTGGGCACATCGACCTTGGACGGGCAGGCTTCGATGCACGGCGCCGTGGTATAGACAAAACTGTGCTGGAAAACAGCCTGGGCCGGGGTCAGCGGCTTGAATTCACCCCGGAAGTGCTGCAAGGCATCGAGCAGCGCCCTGGCGCAGGATTGCCCCAGGCCACACAGCGAGGTGTCGGTAATCTGCCGGGCAATTTCTTCGATGCTGTCGAGTACGCCCTTGCCGGTCGAGCCGCCGGAAAAATCCTGCAGCAGGTCGCGAATGCGCTGCGTGCCGACGCGGCAGGGCGCGCAGCGGCCGCAGGATTCCCTGGCCGCCTGTGCCATGTACTGGCTGAAGGCTTCAACCAGACTGGTGTCGCGCTCATAAACCAGAAAGCCACGGTCGGCAATGAATGCCTTTGTCTTGTTGTAAGGCGCAAAGTCATCCAGGCCTTTCAGAACGGATGGCGGCCCGCCCGACTGTGTCCGGCGGAAGTCGTGAACCTCGCCGTCCCAAACGCCATAAACTGAAGTAGTCACCTGTTCTCCCTCGAGTTCTGTTGTCACAAATAATTAAAAGTCATTTCCGACCGCTTCCGTCGCTCATGCTGCGGTCGAAGAGTTCAAGCGGGAAGGCGATGCGCAGTTCGCCGCTTGCGGCATCGGCGTGATAAACCTGCGCGTCGAGCCGCCGGGTGAAACTGTCGGTGGTCGAGACTTCGACGTTGGTGCCGGTGGATGATTCGGCGGCAAAGTGTGCCGCCGCTTCCAGATAGCCGGTCCCGGCCCTGGGTTGCATCGTGTAGGCCACCAAAATGTGCCGGCCGCCCTTGATCAGGTCATCTTCCTTCAGGCCAAGATCGGCGTAGCGCTTCGATTGATCCATGATGTCATCCGCGTGGCGATGGGGATAAAGATCAGGTAGGTCGTGTTTCGGCCTGGGGCGCTGCTGCCGTGAACGCCTGGTGCCAGGTTCGTAGTTGTGCCAGATCGACGCAGGCCCCGCGCAGCGGGGAACCGCCGATGTGCCGCGCCGGGGCATTCGCTTCGCCAAGGTCCGAAACTACGCTCAGCGCAGCATCGAAGTTCCCACCGGCGGCATAGGCGCTGACCGTGATCAGCGTCGGCAGTCCGGCCGCGCGGGCGGCCGCCAGTCCGGCCGATGAATCCTCGATCACCAGGCAGGCTTCAGGGGGCAGGTCCATCTGCCGCAGCACCCACTGATAGATGTCCGGCGCCGGCTTCTTTCTGGCCACCAGGTCGCCGGCACCGATGACTTCAAAAAGCGAAATCATTTCGTACTTGAAATGGGCCATGATCAGACTTTGCAGGTTGGACGGCGTGGTCGTCGAGGCGATCGCGAGACGGATGCCGGCCTCGCGCAGTTCATGAATCAGCCGGACAACACCTGGCCGCAGGGGAATGGCGCCAGCCAGCAGGAGTGCGGAATAGAACTCGTTCTTGAGTTGGTGCAGGCGGGCGACCCAGGTGTCGAGATCGAGCCGGCCGAGCAGGTCCGGGGCATGCGTTTGCGCATAAAAGCGAATGCGTTCCTTGCCGCCGGGAAGAGCGAGCAATTCGCCATACAACTCGGGTGTCCAGTGCCAGTCGATATTGAATTCTGCAAACGCCCGGTTAAATGCAATGCGGTGGCCGTTAAGTTCGGTCTCGGCCAGCGTCCCGTCGACGTCGAAAATGACCGCCTGCAAGGACGTAGTGCCCGATACATCATGCTCAGCCGTAACTTTCGGGTTCATTACTTTTTTCATTTGAGTAGGAATATTTCAAGTTTAGGAGTGGAAAGAAACTATTAAAAGTTAAATTTAATACGATTTATGATTAGTTTTTGCTTTCGTATTGCTTTGGACACATAGTGTCCATTAGGCGAAATCCGGGACAAAATCCGTTCGTGGAGAGCTTGTCGAGCCATGAACGGTCGTTCGACAGGCCTCCGGTAAGTTATCATGAGACATGGTTAAACGCATTGCCGTTCCGCTGCTTTTTCTGTTGCTTCTGCTGCCCGCAGCCTGTGCGACGCGCGTGGGTTCGGATGGACAGAAGCAAAGCCGTTTCGACCCGCGCTATCTGGCCAAGACCGAGATTGATCGCGTCATTGACGCCAATCGCGCCGAAGTGATGGCCGGGATGCGACGCATTGCCGAGAAGCTTTACCGGCGCAACCCGAGAGAGTGGAAAAAGGCCGGGCAGCCGAGTATTGAGGCGGCGCTTGATCGACTGTTTGCAGCTAGCCTGGATTTCCCTGAACTGGAAGGGCGGCGTGAGGGTGCCGCAGCGCTGTTCGCCTTCGGCCCGAATTATCAGGGTGACCGTGTGCTGGGAATGATGGCCGGGCTGCTCGGAATGGTCTATGCGGCGTTCGAGAACAAGAAGGACTTTTATGTGCTTGACGACTTGAACGAGCAGAAACTCTACAATTGCGCCCGTAACATCGAGATTGCCATCTGGAAAATGTCTTCGACGAAGAATGCCGGTGGTGAACTACTGCTGCTTTCCAATGAGCTGGATCCGAATACGCCCAACCTGAGTTTCGAGCGGGAGTTCGGTCGTGTCATCGGTCTGCTGGATTTTCTGTCCAAGGTGGTCGCCGACAAGCAGGGAAGATCAATCACGCGGTTTACGCAAAGTATCGCCACGGCTGTTTTTCTTCCCGTCGGCGCGCTGGGGTTTAAATGAAGTCCATCGTCATTCTCATCTCTGGCCGCGGCAGCAACATGGAATCGCTGCTCGATGCCGTTTCCATGGGATCCTTGCCGGTACGCATAGCGGCGGTGCTTTCCAACCGCCCGCAGGCAAAGGGGCTGGAAACGGCCGCCGCAAAAGGCATTCCGGTGCGAGTCGTCGATCACAAGGAGTTCGACAGTCGCGAGGCTTTTGATGCGGCCATGGCCGAAGCCATCGATTCCTTCACACCCGATCTCGTCGTGCTGGCCGGTTTCATGCGCATTCTGAGCGATGCCTTTGTGCAGCATTTCGTGGGGAGGATGATCAATATCCATCCCTCGCTGCTGCCGTCTTTCACCGGCCTGCATACGCATCGGCGGGCACTGGAGGAGGGCGTACGAATCCATGGCTGCACGGTTCATTTTGTGACGCCGGCGCTCGATCACGGCCCGATCATCGTGCAGGCGGCGGTGCCGGTTCTCGATGGCGACGACGAAACCAGTCTGGCCGCGCGGGTGCTGGCGCAGGAGCATAAGGTCTATCCGCTGGCCGTACGCTGGTTTGTCGAAGGCCGCCTGCAACTAATCGATGGGAAGGTGGTGCTTGATGCCGCGCAGGAGAGCTCCGCCGCGCTGACTTCGCCGCAGCTGCGAATCCTGCAATAGAGGATCATGCCTTTCGCCCTGCTCATCGCTTTAGCCGCCTCGCTCGGCATCCATGCCGCCGCCCTGTTCGGTCCGACTATCGAGCTTACGACCGAGCCCGAATCGTTGCCGCTGCTGGCGGAACTGAGACCGCTTCCCAAATCACTGGTGGAACCGCTCAAGAAGACCGAGAAAGTGGCCAAGGCCAAGGCCAGGGCAGCTGTCCGGAAAATCGAGGCGGCCGCAAGTCCAACGCCGGTACTGAGTGTTCCGGAAGCGTCGCGCGAGCTTGTTGCCGAACCCGAACCCGAAACCGAGCCTGAGCCAAGCGCCCCGATTCCGGTGGCCGATCCCGTGCCGCCACCCCCGCGTCTGCCGCCGCGCGGGATCATTCACTACCGTGTCGATTACGGTGACCGGAATTTCGAGATTGGCAAGGCCTCCAGTGAATGGGAAATCATTGATGGCGCCTACAGACTCAGTTCGGTGACCGAGACCAGCGGCCTGGTGTGGCTGTTCAAGCCCTACCGCATCACCATGGAAAGCCGTGGCCGCCTGACCGACGTCGGCCTGAAACCGGAGAGCTTCTCGATCAAGCGCAATGGCGTGGAGGCCGGTGAAAAGGCTTCGTTCGACTGGGAGCAGATGCTCGTTCGCGTCGGTGATGACGCACCGCAGATCATGATCCAGGGTACCCAGGACTTGCTTTCGTTCAACTATCAGCTGGGATTCATGCCGCATCCGGAAGTGGGCAGCACCCTGCCTATCGCCACCGGCAGGAAATACGGGATCTATCGCCTGGAGGTGCTCGGTGACGAGGACATCGAGATCCCGGCCGGCGTTTTGCGTACGCTGCATGTGCGCGCTCCCGGCGTGAATACGACCGAACTCTGGCTGGCTTATGATTATCTGCTGTTGCCGGTTAAAATCCGTTTTGTCGACAACAAGGGTGACAGCCTCGTCCAGGTCGCCACTGCAATCCAACTGAGTCCAGAATAATGCGCTTTACGCCTGCCCTGTTTGACCATACCGAAGCCCTGCTGTCCGAACTGCTGCGCTCCACCTTTCCGGCGGATCTGGTCGTTTCGCGCTACTTCCGGCAACACCGCGAACTGGGTCACGCGGATCGTGGCTTTGTCGCCGAAACGGTTTATTCGGTACTGCGCCGCAAGCGCTCACTCGCGGCCAGATGCTTTGATGACGTGACTTCGCGACGGCTGTTGCTGGCAACGCTGGCCTGCGTGCAGGGCTTGAACCGGCGCGAGCTGGATGCCGTGCTGATCGAGGTTGAGGGCAAATGGCTGGCGCTGGCCAAGGCGGTCAAGCTGCAGGATCTGCCGCCGGCGGTGCGGCTTGATCTGCCGGACTGGCTGCATGACGCCTTGCAGGCACAATTCGCTGAACCGGAACTGGAGGCGCTGTGTGCCGGCCTCAATCAGCCGGCACCTCTCGATCTGCGCGTCAATCCGCTCAAGGCCGGGCGTACCGAGGTGCTGGCCCGGCTCAATGCCGACGGGCTGGCCGCAGAAGCGTGCCGCTATTCACCGCTGGGCATCCGGCTGGCGGGCAAACCCTCGCTTTCGCGCTACCCCCTGTTTCTCGATGGCCGCATCGAGGTACAGGACGAGGGCAGCCAGTTGCTCGGTTTCCTGTTGCAGCCCAAGCGCGGCGAGATGGTTGCGGATTTTTGCGCCGGCGCCGGCGGCAAAACGCTCCTGCTCGGTGCCTTGATGCGCTCGCAAGGCCGGCTCTACGCCTTCGATGTGGCCGAGAAGCGGTTGGCCAAGCTGAAGCCGCGGCTGGCGCGCTCCGGGCTGTCGAATGTCCATCCGGCACGCATCGAGTCAGAGAACGACATCAAGATCAAGCGGCTGGCCGGCAAACTGGATCGCGTGCTGGTCGATGCGCCGTGTTCCGGCCTTGGCACGCTGCGTCGCAACCCCGACCTGAAATGGCGGCAAACACCGGACAGTGTGAGCGAACTGAGCGTCAAGCAGGCAGCGATTCTGCGCTCGGCGTCTATGCTGGTAAAAAAAGGTGGGCGCCTGGTTTATGCCACCTGCAGTTTGCTTGATGCGGAAAACGAGGCCGTCGTCTCGGCATTCCTGACGGCACACCCGGAATTCGTTTCCCTGTCTGCCTCAGAAGTCCTGCGCAAGCAGGAGATCGAGATTGAATGCGACAGTGATGGGGGGGGACGGCTGCGCCTGCTGCCGCATCGCCATGGTACCGACGGATTTTTTGCGGCGGTACTGGAACGTCGATGAGCGAAAAACAGATGTTTGCATTGCTCCATCAACTGTGGGGCGATTTCAACCATCCCGAGCTCTACTGGGAGGCCCTGGCTCTTGCCCTGATCCTTGCCGTTTCGTGGTGGGCGTCGTCCCGGCTGCAAGAGCGCGACAGTGGGTATGACAGAACCGGACAGAGCGCGCTGAGAGCCTTCGGTACGGGCAGTCTGAAGCGTATCGTCTTCCCTCTGATTGCGCTGGGGCTGGTGCTGATCCTGCGTAAAACGCTGCTGCTGATGCAATGGGGGCACCTCAGCTTGCTTTATCTGGCCGGACCTCTGCTGGTCACGTGGGCTCTGGTCAGAATACTGGTCTATGTGCTGCGCTGCATCTTTTCGCACGGCGGTTTTCTGACCACTTTCGAGCGTTACATTACCTCGGTGATCTGGGTGGGGCTGGTACTGCACATCACAGAGCTTTCCGAACCGGTAATCGAGATGCTCGAACAGGTGAGCTTCAAGGTCGGCAAGCAGACGCTCGATCTGTGGATGCTGATGCATGGTGCCGTAACTGTCGGTATCACGCTGCTCATTGCGCTGTGGTTTGCCAGCCTGATCGAGAGCCGCCTGCTGGCCGCCGAGCAGATGGACGGCAATGTGCGCGAGGTGCTGGCACGGCTGGCCAAGGCCATACTCTCGGTGATTGCGCTGTTATGCAGTCTGTCACTGGTCGGTATCGACGTGACGACACTCTCGGTGTTCAGCGGCGCGCTGGCGGTCGGGCTCGGTTTCGGCTTGCAGAAGATTGCCAGCAATTACGTGAGCGGTTTCATCATCCTGCTTGACCGTTCGATCCGGCTGGGCAATCTGGTGGCCGTTGATGACAAGACCTCCGGCACGGTGACGCAGATCACCACGCGCTACACCGTATTGCGCACGCTGTCCGGCACCGAGGTGATCATCCCCAACGAATATCTGGTGAGCAATATCATACGCAATCACTCGTTCACCGATACGCGAATTCGGGTGGTGGTCAGTGTTCAGGTGGCCTACGACACCGATCTGGAAAAGGCCATGCCCTTGATGGCCGAGGCGGCACGGCAGCACCCCAGGGTTCTCGCCGATCCGGCACCGGGTGTATTGCTCACCGAGTTTGCCGAGAGCGGAATCAATCTGGAACTCGGTTTCTGGGTGCCCGATCCGGAAGCCGGCACGGGCAATGTCCGTTCCGACATCAGTCTGGTCATCTGGAAAGCCTTCCGCGAGCACGGCATCGAGATCCCCTGCCCGCAACGTGAGGTGCGTCTTCTTGGCGCCATGCCGACGCCTCCGGAGCAGCCGGCATAGGGCAAAAAAAATCCCACGCCGGTTTGGCGCGGGATTAAAAGTCCCATCGTTGGATGGGTCAGGGAGGGTCAAACATTGCCAGCGGGGGACGCTGAAGCAACAAGGCCATTCTAGGGATTGCCGGGCGGTGTGTCTGTTGTGCGTGTTCGGTGTTTGCGTGACGGTATGTAACACGCGCTAGTGCTTCTTGTTGCGGCTTTTCTCTTTCCAGCAACGCAGGCCAAACCAGGCCAGCGTACAGGGAGCGGCGATCAGCAGGGCCTTGATGATCTCCAAGTGTCCATCAGCCAGAAGGTCCCAGGCCACGACCCCGACGAAAACACCGATGCCTTCGGCAAGCGGGAATGTCGTCGGTGGTGTTGTCATGACATTCAAGCCGCTGTACTCATGAAATCAGCCTTGGCCACGATGATGAC
>CAIVZW010000735.1 GCA_903910495.1 uncultured beta proteobacterium | reverse complement strand
GAAAAAGGCGATTCGCACGTTATGTGGGGAAACTTCCAGACGGCCTGGAGCGGCAGCGAACTGATGCAGTATTCGCGCGGCCTGTATGGCGCCAAACTGCGCTATCGGTCGGAAGAGGTGACCGCCTACGGCGAAAAGCGTACTGCGTTTGATGGCTTTCTTGCCGATCCAGGCACCCTCGGCGCTCGCGACGAATTTCGTGGAACGGGCGGTTCGCTCTATTACCTGCGACATCAGGACATAACCATTGGCTCGGAACGCGTCTGGATTGAAGTGCGCGACAAGGATTCCGGGATCGTTATCGAACGCAAACAACTGGTACCGGCGCAGGACTACGAGATCAACTATCTTCAAGGACGCGTCGTGCTGCGCGAGTCCCTCGCTTCGATCGGCAGTGCGTCGTCGCTGGTGATGGCTTCGAGTCTGAACGGCAATGCGCTCTTCCTGGTTAGTACCTATGAGTATACACCTGGCATAATCGCAGTCAGCAGTCTGGCCAACGGTCTGCATGCGTCACTGTGGGTCAATGACCATTTGCAGGTTGGCGTGACGTCTTTCCATCAGGGAGCAAGTGGCAGCGATCAGACTCTCCGGGGAGTCGATGCCACGCTGCGCTATAAACCCGGAACCTGGATGAAAATGGAAGTTGCACAGTCAAAAGGTGTCGGCAGTGGTTCTTCGTCCTCGCTGGACGGTGGTTTTGGCTTCGCGCAGCAACAGGTGTCGGTAGTGAACAGCGCCGGGGCGCGGCGGATCGAAACGGCGGCTGATCTTTCCGAAATCCTCGAAGGAGGGCAGGGCAAGGTGTCGGCCTATATTCAGGAGCGCGACCGGGGGTATTCCGCGCCCGGACAGATCGGCATCAATGGTGAAGCGGTCAAGCAGCAGGGGATCAAAGGCTCCCTGCAGGTTCGCCAAGGGACACAGCTCGACGTCAAGGCGGATTCACGCGTGGCGGACAGCCAGGACATGCACAGTGGTGAAATTGGCCTTCGCCAGAAGCTCGATACGCAATGGGAGGCCGGCGTAGGAATTCGCCATGACTTGCGTGCGACTCATCAGCCCCTGGTGATCGCCTCGCCGACCTTGTCCCAGAACGGTGGCCGGACCGACGTGATTGCCCGCCTCGATTACAAACCACTCAAGGAGGATGGCCAACCGGGTGAGCGGGAAGACTGGGAAGCTTATGGATTTGTGCAGGGAACAGCCTCTCGCAGCGGCGACCGCGACGAAAACAACCGTGCCGGCGTGGGCGGTGGCTGGCGCATCAATGATCGCCTGAAAGTGCTGGCCGAAGCGTCGGACGGTAACCTCGGTGCGGGAGGGAAACTCGGCGCAGACTATCGCTTGTCGGATCGCAGCAATGCCTACATGACTTACGGTATGGAAACGGATAACCCGAACAATGCCTATCGCGGTCGTCAGGGAACCTGGGTTTCCGGGAGCAGCATGCGGGTGTCCGATGAAGTGCGTGCGTTTGGCGAAACGCGGGCCACGCATGGCGCGGGTCCGCAAAGTCTGGTGCAGGCCTTTGGACTCGATCTGTCACCGAACGATCGCTGGAACTACGGCGTCAAGGCGGAGTTCGGGACGGTTTCTGATCTGCTGGCAGGTGATATCAGGCGCAAGGCGCTTGGCTTCTCGACCGGTTACAAGTTCGAACGGATCAAGTATTCCGGCAACCTTGAATGGCGCAATGAGGATGGAAATTCCAATAGCGGACTGGGAAACGTCAGCAACCACCGTAATGTCTGGTTGTTGCGCAATACGCTGGGCTATGTGGCATCGCCTGACTGGCGTTTGATCGGCAAAGCCAATATTTCGCGTTCAATAAATTCTCAAGGTGCGTTCTACGATGGCGATTTCCACGAACTTGTGGCAGGTGCGGCCTATCGTCCGGTCAGCAATGATCGCTGGAATACCTTGTTCAAATACACCAATTTCTACAACCTGCCGTCGCCGGGACAACTGGCACCGTCAGGAACGACCGCCGACTATGCACAGAAGAGCCAGGTACTCTCGGTCGATGCGATCTACGATCTGCTGTCCTGGGTGTCGGTTGGTTTCAAATATGGCATTCGTGTCGGCGAATTGCAACCGACCCGAACAGCCGGCGACTGGTTCTCCAGTAGGGCAGATTTGCTGGTGCTACGCACCGACTGGCATCTCGTGAAGGAATGGGATGCGGTCATCGAAGTACGCAATTTGCGGGCAAAAGAAGCTCAGGATGCCAATGCCGGCTTTCTGGTCGGTGTTTATAGGCATATTATTGAAGGGGTCAAAGCCGGTGTCGGGTACAACTTCACCCGTTATTCGGACGATCTGACCGATCTTTCGTACCGCTCCCGCGGCTGGTTCCTGAATATCCTCGGCACCATGTGATGTGAATATCCGGCCAGGGTACGGTGTGCAAGATCAGCAGGGGCTTGAGGCCATTCTCAAGGCATGAGCGACCGTCTCATGCACGGATTTCGCTGGTCTTATGTTGTCGTGTCGTCTTGAATGCGCCTTGTGATGGTAAAATGCACGCCGTTGTCCATCTCCCGAAACGAATCTATGTTTGCACGCTTCATGCCCCAGGAGGGCAAGTTTTTTGAGTTTTTCAATGCCCATGCGGAACTGATCGTGCAGGGCAGCGAGGCCCTGGTTGTTTTGCTGACGGTACTGAACGACTCCGATGAGGAAGCGGCAAAGCAGTGCGAGATCATCGATGCGCTGGAGCATCGTGCCGACGACATCACCCACGAGACAATGCGGCAGCTGCACAAGTCCTTTATCACGCCGCTTGATCGCGAAGAAATCCATCATCTGATCACCAGCCTTGACGATATCCTCGATCTGATCCAGGACGTCGGCCACACGGTGACCCTGTACAACGTCAAGCATATTACCGCCGAAGCCATCCGCCTCGGCGAGATCTGCCGTTCCTGCTGCGAGCGGGTGCGGGCTGCGGTGTCCCTGCTGACTTCGATGGATAACGGGGCGGAAATCCTGAAGATCTGCTTCGAAATCGACCAGCTTGAATCGGCGGCGGATTACGAAATGCGCGGCGCGATGTCCCGACTGTTCAGGGAAGAACCGGATGTGCGGGAATTGATCAAGTTCAAGGCAATCTATGAGCTCCTCGAAACCGTGACCGATCGCTGCGAGGATGTGGCGAACATCATCGAAGGCATCGTCCTCGAAAATTCCTGATCGAAAACATCCATGGAAACTGTGAACATCAGCCTGGGTGTTGTGGTTTTTCTCGTCGTTCTGGCGCTGGCTTTCGATTTCATGAACGGTTTTCATGATGCCGCCAATGCCATTGCGACCGTTGTTTCGACACGCGTCCTGCGCCCTCAAACAGCGGTGTTGCTGGCAGCATTCTTCAACGTTGTTGCCATTTTTGTATTCCAGCTCAAGGTGGCGACAACAGTAGGCAAGGGCACGATTGATCCGGCGATCATTGATCATTATGTGGTGTTTGGTGCGCTCGTAGGGGCAATCACCTGGAACGTCATTACCTGGTATTACGGCATTCCGTCTTCTTCCTCTCATGCGTTGATCGGCGGGCTGGTCGGTGCGGCACTGGTCAAGGCGGGTCCCGGCTCGCTCATTGCCAGTGGTTTGATCAAGGCGGTGGTTTTCATTCTTGTTTCGCCCCTGTTGGGGATGTTGCTCGGCTCACTGATGATGCTTGTCGTGTCGTGGGCTTGCCGAAGGGTGACGCCGCGAGGGGTAGACAAGTGGTTCCGGCGTTTGCAGTTGGTATCGGCTTCACTTTATAGTCTGGGGCATGGCGGGAATGATGCCCAAAAAACAATGGGCATCATCTGGATGTTGTTGATAGCGGCAGGTATTTCTGAATCCGGCGATCCGTTGCCGATGTGGGTAGTCCTGTCGTGTTATCTGGCGATAGGCCTGGGCACCATGTTTGGCGGCTGGCGTATCGTGAAAACGATGGGACAGAAGATCACCAAACTGAAACCGGTAGGCGGCTTTTGTGCAGAAACCGGTGGGGCCATGACTCTTTTTCTCGCCACGGCATTGGGTATTCCCGTGTCGACGACGCATACCATCACCGGCGCCATCGTCGGGGTCGGTGCAACGAAGAAACTGTCGGCTGTACGCTGGGGAGTTGCCGGCAGTATCGTCTGGGCCTGGGTTCTGACCATTCCCTGCAGCGCCTTGATCGCCGCCGTATTCTGGTACCTTGGTCGTTTAGTTCTCTAGGATGATAGCCTGATCGCATCACCCGTGTTGCGTCGGGATAGTGTGCGGTTTGCTCGGTCTCCGGTTTCGGCGTTCTGCCTCGATCAGGCGAGACGGCAAAACAAACACCCACCG
>CAIVZW010000734.1 GCA_903910495.1 uncultured beta proteobacterium | reverse complement strand
TTACCGTCACCACGCTGTTGTTCGAATGCAGGTCTATTCCGCTATAGTTCATCTTCGGCCTCCTGTGGTTAAGCAAGTTCGCAAACTCACTTTAACCCCACCGCCTCACCAGCGGTGGGAGGCCGGCTAGATGATATTCAGACTCCTATTGTTTTTGATTGGTTATTTGTTTTAAGGTAGTACCGAGTCTTGAATTGAAGATTCATTTCCGATAACGGGTACTGAGCACTTAACTTAACCATGCCACGCCTGCCGCGCCTGAAACTACCCAATACGCCACTGCACATTATTCAGCGCGGCAATAATCGGAGCTTGTGTTTTGCTTCTGAAGCGGATTGTCTTTTCTACCTTGACCGTCTTACAGAAATCGGCGCCAGACTTGATGTGCAGGTACATGCTTTTGTGTTGATGAGCAATCACGTGCACCTGCTTGCTACCTCCGAGAAAGCCGATGCTGTGTCCGAACTGATGAAGCGACTCGGGCAGCGATATGTTCAGTATTTCAATCGTACCTATAAGCGGACTGGAACCTTATGGGAGGGTCGGTTCCGTTCATGTGTTGTGGGCGAAGAGGGGTATTTTCTTGGCTGCCACCGTTATATTGAATTGAATCCGGTGCGCGCCGGTATGGTGGCACATCCCGGGGAGTATCGTTGGTCGAGCTATCAGGCCAATGCGCACGGGGCGGCGATGCCGTTGGTCCGCCCGCATCCAGTGTATTCAGGCCTGGGATCGAATGATTTTGAGAGACAGGCCGCATATCGCGAATTGTTCCGATATGAGCTTGATCCAAAGCTGGTAGATGAAATCCGCAAGGTGACGCATGGCGGTCTGGTGCTAGGCAGCGAGCGCTTCGCTCAGGAGATTGCCGTGCTTGCCGGCCGTAGAACGCAAAGAGGAAAGGCCGGACGGCCTTGCAAAGAACGAGACGTTGAATGAAATAATAGGAGTCTGTCCCCTATTTACTATTTACGTGCCCGCTCTGCCGTACGTCCCACCAGCATGTGACAGGCCGCCACGGCGGCTTCCGGGTTCTTGCGCCGGATGGCATCAAACAACTCGTTATGTTCCTTCATGGTCAGTTCCATGTGCGGGGTGTCGGTGAGGAAGGTAATGTCAAAAATGGCGCGTTGCAAGGCGCTGACGGCATCGCTCAACTGCTGTATCACGACGTTGTGGGTGGCTGCCAGAATCGCCTTGTGGAAACGGATGTCCGCTTCCTGGAAGACGCTAACATTGCCCCGGTTGGCATTCATTTCGTTGTAACTGGCCTCGATGGCGACCAGATCGACGGCCGTTGCCCGCTCGGCCGCCCAGCGCGAAATCGTCGGCTCGATCAGGCTGCGCACTTCAATCAGCGAGGAAATCAGTTCCGGGTTGGTGCCTTTTTCCAGCGACCATTCCAGTACGTCGGCATCGAGATAATTCCACTGCTCCTGTGCCATGACAAACAGGCCGCGGTGAGGCTGGGCGTCAATCAGCTTTTTGGTCGACAGCACCTTGATCACTTCGCGCATCACGTTGCGCGAAACCTCAAAGCGAACGCACAGATCGGCTTCCGAGGGCAAGGCCGAAGCGGGCTCGAATTCGCCCTGGGCAATCTGCTTGCCGAACAATCGGGTCAGCCGATCCGTTTTGGTCATCCCTCGTCTCCGTTCAATTTCGTCACGCCGGTATTGTAGGTCGGCCTTCAGGCCGACAACGGCGCTTCAGTCTCACATTTTTGTCGGCCTGAAGGCCGACCTACAGGGCAGTAGCCAGCTTAGCGCTGGATGCGTGCCGATCCGCCCTGGGCCAAGGCGCGCACTTCATCAAGGCTGGCCATGGTGATATCGCCGGGGAAGGTGGTAAGCAAGGCGCCATGGGCCCAGCCCAGTCTCAGGGCCTGTTCCGGTGACTCGTTGCTGAGCAGGCCATAGAAGAACCCGGAAGCAAAGCCATCGCCGCCGCCGATCCGGTCGTAGACGTCCAGTTCGGCAGTCGGGGCCGTATAGGTTTTCCCGTTGACCCAGGCCACCGCGCTCCAGCTGTGGCGATTGGTGGAATGGACCTCGCGCAGCGTGGTGGCCACAATCTTGATCTGCGGGTGCTTTTTGATGACATTGTCGATCATGCCGAAGAAAGCACTGGGGTCGAGCTTGGATTTGGCGGTCGCTTCAGGCCCGGGGATGCCCAGCCCTTTCTGCAGGTCTTCTTCATTGCCGACGAGAACATCCACGTGTTTGAGAATGCGGTCGAGCACCGCGACCGCCCGCTCCTCGCCACCGGCGATGTTCCACAGCTTGGCCCGGTAGTTCAGGTCAAGCGAGACCACGGCGCCTGC
>CAIVZW010000733.1 GCA_903910495.1 uncultured beta proteobacterium | reverse complement strand
GAAGACCATCGACTTATTAACGGGTTCTGATTAACTCAATTAGGAAAAACTGAAATGACCTCAAAGACCAAGATTGGAATAATTATCTGTGATCGCTATCGCCGTTGTGCGGGGGGAAAATGTCTTCGTGCGATAAGGAACAAGGAAGGCGCTTTCAGCCAATACACGGATACCGAACTTGAGTTGATAGGTTTCACGACATGCGATGGCTGCCCGGGAGGCAACATTGAATATGCGGCAGATGAGATGGTAAAAAACGGCGCTATGGTGATTCATCTGGCGACCGGGATGGTGGTTGGCTTTCCGCCATGTCCGCATATCCAGACATTCAAAGCCTTCCTGGAAAATCGCTATCCGGTAAAGGTGGTGGTTGGTACGCACCCGATACCAGAAAAGTATTTGAACACGCACACTAGTCTTGGAACATGGGAAACCATCGAATGGAAGTCATTTATCAAACCCACTATGGCTGACGAATCCACGCGTCGAAGTTACGATTAGGATTTTCCCCGGAGATAAAGGCAATCATCAATCCTCACTGAGTTAGAGGCCTGAGACTCCAATAGATTTAATCTCTGCGGGTTCAATTCCCCGCTACTTTCGGCGGGTTGCTTTATTTAGTTCTTGTTTTGAGAGCAGTTGTTGCAATCTAGATGTTTAGTATTATATTTCCGTTAGGTATATAAGTAATGAAATGTTGCCTGTTAGGATACAATCGTCTTTGCTTTGAAAAAGTTTATGGTGTTGTGCTGCTCACGCTATGACTAGTGAGTGACACAGGAAGTTGTACCTGTTACCCAACCGATCTCACAGGAGTCAGCCATGTCAAGTTCATACCCGGTTTCTGAACCGATCAGTCCGCAAGTCAACGTTGCACCCGTTTCATCGCGCCGCCGTTTCCTATCAAGCACCGTCGCAGGTGCCGCGATCGCCGGTTTTCCGATCGTCGCGCAGGCACAGAGCGCGCCCATTACGATGCGTTTCCAGAGCACTTGGCCGGTGAAATTCCTCTATCACAAGCTTGCGGTCGACTGGACCAAAAAGGTCTTTGATCTGTCCGGCGGGCGGCTCAAGATCGACATGTTGCCAGCCGGCGCTGTTGTACCTGCTTTGCAGGTGATCGAAGCTACCAGCAAAGGAGTCATAGACGGGGGACACGGTATTCCCGCGTTCTGGTTCGGCAAGAACACTGCATTCGCCCTTTACGGCACCGGCCCTGACTTTGGCATGAGTGCGAATGAACTGCTGGGCTGGATCGAGTACGGCGGAGGCAAGGAACTGTACGCGGAGATCCAAGCGGCTGCGAAACTCGACATGGTAAGTTTCTTGTTTGCCCCGGTGCCGTGCGAGCCGATGGGATGGTTCAAGAAGCAGATCAAGGGGCTGAGCGATCTGAAAGGGCTGAAATATCGCACGGCAGGCCTTGCCGTGGATATGTTCAAGGAACTGCAAATGAGTACGGTGCAACTAGCGCCGGGGGATATTGTCCCGTCCATGGACCGGGGTGTGCTTGATGGCGCCGAGTTCGCCAGCGCCACCGACGATCGGATCATGGGCTTTCCGGACGTGGCCAAATACTATCTGCAGCAGAGTTACCATCAGTCCACGAACGTCTGTGAAATAATGATAAACCGCAAAAAATATGACGCGCTGCCGAGTGATCTGAAAACCATACTCATGCACGCGAGCCACGCCGCCAGCGCGGATGCGGCGTGGAAACAGATGGACCGCATGTCGAAGGACTTCATCGAACTGCAGACTGTCGATAAGATAAAGGCCTATCGGACGCCCAAAGTCATACTCGACGCACAACTCAAGGCATGGGATGTGGTGATGCAGAAGCGGTCCGCCGAGAACCCCCTGTTTGCCAAGGTTATTGAGTCCCAGAAGGCTTGGGCAAAACGTGTTATGTACTGGCGCAGGTAGACCAGAAGGCGGGCTATGCGCACTATTTTGGCAAGGGGCCTCTGGGCTGAGCATATTGGCAGAAAAATCATCGCAAGCGTATGCCCGGTAGCAACGTTCTAACCGAGCGCCGGGCACCTCCCTTGCCAAGGGGCGACAGAAATGGCTTGCAACGACCGGTACGGTCGTTGCGGCTTTGCCCCATTGGAGAGCGCGGTCGCGCGACACCTTCCGATCGAACTGTAAGGCTTCTCTTGATCTTCAGAAACATGCATCAGGCAGCTAGATTATCGCGGGCACCATGGCGCCTGTCACCTCCACGGGACCAATAATCATGAAGAAACTGCTGCTGTTAGTCGACACGATAAACACATGGGCAGGTCAGGTTTTCTCCTGGACAATCTTCGGCCTTACCCTGCTGATTTTCTGGGAAGTAATTTCGCGCTACGTGTTCGGTCGCCCCCATGACTGGACATACGATGTCATGAACATGCTCTACGGGTCCGCGTTCATGATGGCCGGCGCCTACACGTTGTCGAAGAATGGCCATGTGCGTGGTGACATACTGTATGGATTCTTCATGCCGCGCACGCAGGCGTCGATCGACCTCGTGCTGTACTTCGTATTTTTTATCCCCGGCGTGGTGGCGCTCGCGTGGGCTGGCTACACGTATGCCGCCGAGTCCTTTGCAATCAATGAGCACTCCAGTTCGATGCCGGACGGCCCGATAATCTACCCGTTCAAGGCCGTCATTCCGGTAGCTGGCGCGCTCCTGTTGCTGCAGGGCGTGGTCGAAATCGTGCGCTGCATCATGTGCCTCCGGGATGGTGAATGGCCTTCGCGTGAGGCCGATATCGAGGAAGTCGACGTCGACAAGTGGAAACAGTTGGTGCATGTAAAGGATGAGGACATCGATGCGCTCGACGCTCTGGTGGTACGCCAGGAGGCGCGCAAATGAGAAAGGAACTGTGGTTCGGCTTCAGCTTGATGGCGATCCTCATCTCGGGTTGCGCGTGGATGTTGCTTCAGGCGCCCACCATCACCAACGGCCACATCGGACTGCTGATGCTCGGTCTTGTGGTGGTAGCCATAATGCTCGGCTTTCCTACCGCGTTCACGCTGATGGGCATGGGCATGATGTTCGGCTGGTTCGCACTTGGCTTCGACACGCGGCAGGTTCTCGACCTCATGGTACAGCGCACTTATTCGGTGATGACCAACGACGTTCTGATCGCGATCCCGTTGTTCGTGTTCATGGGTTACCTGGTCGAGCGCGCCAACCTGATAGAGGCTCTGTTCAAGGGCCTGCATCTCGCTACGGCACGCATACCGGGGGCGCTCGCGGTGGCGACCATCATCACTTGCGCGATTTTCGCCACCGCCACCGGCATCGTTGGCGCGGTGGTAACAGTTATGGGATTGCTCGCGTTCCCGGCAATGATCAAGGCGGGATACAACGTTAAGGTGGCGGCCGGCGCGATCACCGCGGGGGGGTGCCTGGGCGTCCTGATCCCGCCTTCGGTCCTGCTGATTGTCTACGCCGCGACTGCGGGCGTGTCAGTGGTGCAGCTTTACGCTGGTGCTTTCCTTCCGGGCTTTATGTTAGCGGCTCTTTACATCGGCTATGTGATTATCCTGGCCAAGTGGAAGCCTGAGCTAATGCCACCGCTGGCGATCGAGGCGCGAAAGGTGGCTTTGCCACCACTGGCTGAACTGGTGACGCGAAGGTCGGGTCAGCGCGCGTTCACCGGGCTGTTCGGGGCGCTCAAGGACAGGAGCAATATTGGCGCTCCGATCAAAGCAATTCTCGGCCAGCTAACCATCACCCTGTTACCTGCATTGGTGTTCTTGCTCTGTATGGGTTTGGCCTACACGGTGGTGACCGCGCCGGCGGTAGTGGACACAATTTTCGTAGAAGCGGCGGACATGGCCCGCGACGGCGCTGCAGAGGACGAGGCTGAAGACACGGGGGAGACGAAGGAACTCGAGGTGGAGAAAGGTGGGTCGTTGGAGTTACCGGCCGAAAAAGATGCAGCGACGGAGAAAATCGAACTCAAGACCGGGGAGACATCTGTGCACGCGGCTGATGCCGAGCGCGAACCGGCGCCCTTGGCATTCTGGATCGTGCTCGGCGTTGGCGCTACAGTTCTGGTGTTATTTTACTGGATCTTCAATTTCACCCGCCTGGAAATATTCAAGATGCTTCTGCGGTCCTTCTTTCCGTTGGCGTTCCTGATACTCGCGGTGCTGGGTTCGATCGTGGCGGGTCTGGCCACGCCAACGGAAGCGGCCGCGGTGGGAGCGGTCGGAGGAATGCTGTTGGCTGCCGCCTATGGCCGCCTCAAACTTTCGGTGGTGAGGGAATCCCTGCACCTGACCGCGAAGACAACGGCGATGGTGTGCTGGCTGTTTATCGGGTCGAGCGTCTTTGCGGCCTCGTTCGCCCTACTCGGCGGGCAGGAGATCGTTGAGCAATGGGTACTTTCGCTCGGCCTCACCTCAGTCCAGTTCATGATCCTTGCGCAAGCCATCATTTTCCTGCTTGGCTGGCCTCTAGAATGGACTGAGATCATCGTCATCTTCATGCCGATTTTCATTCCATTGCTGCCAGCATTCAACGTCGATCCGCTGTTCTTCGGACTGCTGGTCGCGCTCAACCTGCAGACCGCTTACCTGTCACCACCAGTGGCGATGGCGGCCTTTTACCTGAAGGGCGTGGCGCCGAAACACGTGACGCTGAACCAGATCTTCGCCGGAATGTTACCGTTTATGGGTATCCAGCTAATCGCGCTGCTCGTTCTGTACACGTTCCCGAGCATAGGTCTTTGGCTGCCAAGCTTACTCTATGCCCGCTGATTCCGTACTGGGCGAAGATGGGCAATCCGCGCTTTTTTTATGCATCGAGTCGAACGTATCGGTTTGCTGCATCCCGAAACGCATCGCCCCGCCCTGGCAAGTCAAGCTACCTGGATCGTATCACCTGTAGCATAACAGCCTTCGAGAATCGCCGGCCCGGTTTGAACGCAGCAGAATGTCCGGCGAATGCGGCAGAGCAATCTGCACGAACATTCGCGACCACCCCGCTGCTGTGGACAAGAATCAGATGTCAACACTAACGCCGATGCCGGCAGCGATGGCCTTGTCGTAGACCAGTTTCGCCGTCGCGGCATCCTGAATGGCTAGGCCATTGGATTTGAAGAGCGTGATTTCCTGGTCATTCAGCCTGCCTGCTTTTTGTCCGGAGATGATTTCGCCCAGTTCGGCATAAAAATGACTCTCGGCAATTTCACCGGCATTCAGCGGAATCATGATGTCGCCCGCTTCCTTGAAACAGGCTTCGCGCGAATCGCCGACGAATTTCGAACGCTTGACGATGGCTGAATCGAGTTCCCGGGCATTGGGTGAATGACTGCCGATCCCGTTGATATGCGACCCTTCGCGCACCCGGTTACCGTCAAACAAAGGAGAAGGCGAGGATGTCGCCGTACAGACGATATCCGCCTTGAGCAACTCGTCGGCGGACTTGACCCTGATGATCTCCAGGTCCAGTTTGCTGCCCATTTCCTTAACAAACGCTTCTGCGGTAGCATCTGCCGGGTCGCAAACATAGGCTTTGGAAATGTTTCGTACTTCGCAAACCGCCCACAGCTGCATTCTTGCCTGTACGCCCGCACCAAGTATTCCGGCGGTCTGCGCCCTGTCTTTCCGGGCAAGGTACTTGGTTGCAACGCCGCTGGCTGCCCCCGTACGGACTGCCGTAAGGTAGCCCCCGTCCATGATGCAGATTACGTCGCCGGTGGCCGGATCCTGAAGCATCACCTTGCCGATGGTGGTCGGGATGCCGTGTCTTGCCGGATTGTTTTTGTATATCGTTACGACCTTGCACGCGAGTGCCCCCATCTTTTTCAGGTACGCGGGCATGTACAGCGAAAGCCCGTCGTCGGGCGTGATAACGATTCTCAGCGGGAGCACGGCCGTACCCGCTGTGAGCTCGGCAAACGCCTGCTCGACAGCCACCATGCAATCGCCCATTTCAAGAACCGATGCTACATCGGCTCGGCTTAGTATCAATGTCATGTCCAGTTCCCTCGAAGGATAAGTATTTCAGGCACACGAGCTAAAGTATCCTTGGCTTCTGCGCCCTAGTCAATACACAATATTGTCATGAACTACAAAATACACTAATCCGTTGATATATCTTTGTTGGATAGCTGTTCGAGAACGTCGGTGAACCCGAAAGAATGCAGATCCCGGATTCGCATCGGGTAAAGAATACCTTCAAGATGGTCGCATTCATGCTGCACAACCCGGGCATGAAAGCCTTCAACAGAGCGCTCGATCGGCTGACCGAAAGGATCGAAACCGGTGTAGCGAAGAGTTCTCCAGCGTGGAACCGAACCCCGCAGGCCGGGCACTGACAGACACCCTTCCCATCCTTCTTCTACTTCATCTGAAAGCGGCGTCAGCACAGGGTTGATCAGTACCGTATAGGGAACACTGTCGGCCTCCGGATAGCGCGGATTATCCTCGAAACCAAAAATAACCACGCGCAGGCCAACACCGATCTGCGGCGCTGCAAGTCCGGCACCGTCGAGATGGTGCATGGTCTCTTCCATATCGGCAATAAGGGCGTGAAGTTCCGGCGTCGCGAAAGAGTCGACCGGTCGCGCCTGTTGCCACAGGCGCGGATCGCCCATTCTAAGAACAGGTCTGATCGCCACGTTCAATCATTCTCTCAATAATGCTTCGTACATGCCCCATCGATTCGTGCAGAACCCCCTGAATCGTTTCGAAGCTGATGCCATCGCGACTGTCTGCCCGACCCGCCGCGTAATTGGCGACCACACTGATCGCCGCATAGGGAACACCCAGTTCGCGTGCCAGCGCGGCTTCAGGCATACCCGTCATGCCCACTACATCAGCACCGTCACGCTCAAGGCGGTTGATTTCGGCAGCGGTTTCCAGACGCGGCCCCTGCGTTGCGGCGTAAACAGAGGAGTTGCTCACGGGAATGCCGACATCTCCCGCAGCGCTGATCAGTTGCGCCCGCAGCGAGCGATCATAGGGCTCGGTGAAATCGATATGCGTAACTTTGCACTCCTGTCCTTCGTGGTAGGTGGACTTTCGCCCCCAGGTATAGTCGATGATCTGATGCGGAATAACCACGTCACCGGGTTTGAGGTCAGACCGGATGCTGCCGACCGAGGCTACCGAAATGATGCCAAGCGCACCGCATTTGCTCAGTGCCCAGATATTCGCCCGGTAATTGACTTCATGCGGGGGAATCGTGTGGCCATAACCGTGTCGCGCCAGAAACGCGACGGGACGGCCACAGATCTGGCCGAAGATTACCGCACCCGAGGGTTCACCGTAGGGCGTGCGCAATACCTCGCGATGCGACACGTCGAGGTTGGCCAGTTGCGTCAAGCCGCTTCCACCAATAACAGCCAGCATCTCAATTTTCCTTCATGGCATAGATTGCCGGGAGATTCCGCCAGGCACCGCGAACGTCCATGCCATAGCCGAAAACAAAGCGATCCGGAACGGTCAGTGCGACGAAATCGGCCTTGATCGGCTTTTTCTTGCCATTTTGCTTGTCGGTTGCAACAGCGGCATAACAGGCCTTGGCCCCCAGTTCCATCATGCGTTCGACAATGGCCGCCAGCGTCAGTCCTTCGTCCAGAATGTCATCGAGGACCAGAACGGTACGCCCCTTGACCGGGGTCCACGGTGCAGAACGCCATGACAATGCGCCACCGGAGGTATCCTGGCCGTAGCGCGTAACGTGCAGGTAGTCGAACTCGAGCGGGAAATGCAGTTGCGTCAACAGTTGTCCGGCAAAAGGCACGCCCCCACTCATCACGCACAGCAGCAAGGGAAAGGTATCGCCCAGCTTTTCAGTCACTTCGGCCGCGACACGGCTAACAGCCTGCGCGACAGTCTCTGCCGAATGAATGATTTCTGCCGAAGCGAGAATATCCTTGATGTGTTGTGTGTCGGTCATGCTCATTCCAGATTGGCCAGGTAGTTTGAGAAGGCGGCTCCCACTTCAGGATGGCGCCGACCGAAATCAACGGTCGCCTGCAGATAGCCCAGTTTGGAACCACAATCGAAGCGTGTTCCTGAGTAGCGGTAAGCCAGCACCTGCTCTTCGATCAGCAGTGAGGCAATTCCGTCGGTGAGTTGTATCTCGCCGCCGGACCCCGGCGTAACGCTTTCCAGATGATGAAAAATGCGCGGGGTCAGAATGTACCGGCCAACCACGGCAAGGGTCGACGGCGCGTCGTCGGGTTTCGGCTTCTCGATAATGCCTTCGATGCGTTCGACTCGTTCCGCCACGAAACTCGACTTGACGATGCCATAACTCCCGGTCTCGCTACGCGGCACGTCGAGCACTCCCAGTACGGAACACCGGTAGTAGTCGTAAATATCGGTCATCTGCTTCATGACAGGCGGTTCGCCGTCGAGCAGATCGTCGGCCAGAAAGACGGCAAAGGGTTCGTCGCCGATCACCGGCCTGGCGCAGAGTACGGCGTGGCCGAGTCCAAGGGCTTCCGACTGGCGAATGTAGATGCAGTTGATATTCCTTGGCAGCAGATTCTGCACGAACTCGAGCATTTCGGTCTTGTTCTTCAGGGCCAACTCGTTTTCAAGTTCGTAGGCCTTGTCAAAATGATCTTCGATGGCCCGTTTGGTCCGCCCCGTGACGAAAATCATATCGGTAATGCCGGCCGCGACGGCTTCTTCGACCGCGTACTGGATCAGCGGCTTGTCGACAATCGGCATCATCTCTTTCGGACTGGCCTTGGTGGCCGGCAGAAATCGCGTACCGAGACCGGCGACGGGAAATACGGCTTTCGTAACCCTGTTCATTGAAACAGCTCCCTTATCATTGCCCTGTCAGGGCTCGCAATTGTGCCTCATTGATTACCGCCACGCCCAACTCCTGGGCCTTTTCCAGTTTGGAACCGGCTTCTGCGCCGGCGACCACAAAATCGGTCTTCTTTGAAACTGATCCGCTGACCTTTCCACCGGCCGCTTCGATCAATGCCTTGGCGTCTTCCCGCGACAGGGATTGCAAGGTTCCGGTCAGAACGAATACCTTGCCGGCAATGGCGCTATCGGCAACCGGTTCAGCCTCGCCTTCGCTCCAGACAATGCCGGCAGTTCTCAATTGTTCAACGACTTCGAGATTATGCGGCTCAGTGCAGAACTGACGCAAACACTGCGCCACTACCGGGCCGACATCACTCACCTGCATCAACTGCTCCTGATCAGCGACAAGAACTCGGTCAAGACTGCCAAAGTGGCGAGCCAGATCCCTGGCTGTGGTTTCACCGACGTTACGAATGCCCAGCGCGTAAATGAAACGCGCCAGTGTCGTTTGCTTGCTTTTCTCGATGGCGGCGAGCAGATTGCTGGCTGATTTCTCGGCCATCCGGTCCAGACTGACCAGTGCCAGCAACCCCATATTGTAGAGACCTGCAGGAGTTCGCACGATCTCACTATCAACGAGTTGTTCCACGAGCCGCTCTCCCAGCCCGTCGATATCCATGGCGCGACGCGACGCAAAGTGGATCAGCGCCTGCTTGCGCTGTGCAGGACAATACAGGCCGCCACTGCAGCGTGCCACCGCTTCGTCCTCGGCCCGAACCACTTGCGATCCGCAAACCGGGCAAGTCTTTGGCATGATGAACTCGGGAGCCAGAATCGGACGTTTGTCATCCAGCACGCGCACGACTTCCGGAATGACATCACCGGCACGCCGCACGATGACGGTATCGCCAATGTGCACATCCTTGCGTCGCACTTCATCCTCGTTGTGCAGCGTGGCATTGGTTACCGTCACGCCGCCGACGAACACCGGCGCCAGACGCGCCACCGGCGTCAGCGCGCCGGTACGGCCGACCTGGACAGCAATGTCCAGTACCTCGGTGGTGGCTTCCTCTGCGGGATATTTATGCGCCACGGCCCAACGCGGCTCACGCGACACGAAGCCCAGTTGATGTTGCAGTGCCAGGGCGTTGACCTTGTAGACCACACCGTCGATATCGAAGGGCAAACCAAGTCGCTTATCGCCCATGCGTCGGTGGAAGTCCGCCAGAGCCTGCGGCCCATGCACGACGGCACGCTCAGGACAAACGGGCAGACCGAAAGAGTCCAGAGCGTCGAGAATAGCGCTGTGCGTTATCGGCATCTGCCAGCCCTGCACTTCACCGAGACCATAAGTAAAGAAAGACAGTGGCCGATTTGCGGCGATCCGTGAATCGAGCTGTCTGATACTGCCGGCGGCACCGTTACGCGGATTGACCAGTATTTTTTCTCCAGCGGCCAGTGCCTTCACGTTGAAACGTTCGAAATCTGTGCGCTTCATGTAAATTTCGCCGCGTACCTCAAGCACTGCGGGGGCCGCCAATGTATTCAGGCGTAGCGGAATCTGCCTGACTGTACGGACATTCTCGGTGACATCTTCTCCTGTCTCGCCATCGCCGCGTGTTGCCGCACGAACCAGAACGCCATCCGCGTAGCGCAGGTTAATGGCCAGGCCGTCAAATTTGAGCTCTGCTGCGTATTCGACCGGCGGGTCGTTTTCATTAAGCTTTAGCTCGCGACGAACGCGCGCATCGAAGGCGAAGGCGCCACTGTCTTCAATATCGGTTTCTGTACGGATCGACAGCATCGGAACGGCATGGCGTACCGGCAGGAACATCTCGAGGGCCTTACCACCGACCCTTTGTGTCGGCGAATCGGCCGTAGCCAGTTCGGGGTAAGCCGTTTCAAGATCATGCAACTCGCGAAACAGACGGTCATACTCCGCGTCCGCAATCAGCGGCGCATCGAGGACGTAATACTGATGATTATGCCTCTCGATCTCGGCCCGTAACTCAAGGGCCCGTTTGTTGATGTTCATCTCAGGAGAACAGACGCCGTGCCAGCGAACCGCCGGCGGGAAGGCTTTGCGCCGCCATCATCGCCTGATACTGCCCGACCTGTCGCCGGATCGGTTCCAGAGCGCCTTCGGAGAGCGGGCGGCGGTTGTCATCAACCAGTGCGCCGCGCAGGACATCGGCAAACCGCCTGGCCAGATCAACCATCTGGTTGAACACGCGCTCGCCGTGGGAAACGCGCGGCACATCGAGCAGGAAAGTGATGCCATGCGTACTCATCGTCTTCATCGATTCTGCCGAAAAACCCGAGGCTTCCTGATTGAGCAGCACATAGAGCACATTGCCGTCATCATCGCAGCGCACAAAACTCCCTTCCCCATCGATCACCATGCCGGCCGCCTCGGCCAGCGCGCGCAGCTTGGTTCCGGGGAAAACCTGTCCCTGGCTGATCACATTGATGCCGATCTGAATGTCGACGCTGGCACAAAATTCATCAAGTTTTACTGCCGCATCAAGCGCCGGTTGGCGTGGCGGCATGTCGGCCATGGCCATCAGTTCGTCGGCCATATCCTGCATGGCCATATGGAAAACCGACAGTTCGCCGTCGGCCACAGGGCCCTGGCGATCCACGAGTTGCAAGCCAACCCGAATGCTGCGGTATTCACTCTCGCCGTCATCAATGATGGGTTCCCATTCGCGTGAAGACTCGTTGTAACCAATCCAATGAACAGGCTTGCGGATGCGCGCCAGAGCATCGCGCTGCGCTTCGAGAATCTGGTAGGCCGGCGCCGGCTCAACGGCTTCAAAAGCGACCACAAAGTCGATCACCGGCGACAGCAGATGATACGGCTCGGCAGCATCCTTCATGTTTTTTGTTTCATCCGGGTTATGTACTGAAAGAACTTCGATTACAGGCTCGGACAAGGGCACAGGCTTTGCATCCGGTGCTGAAGTGCCAGGTTCGACAGCAAATCCCTGAGACTTGGAATCATGGCGAAAAACAGGCTCGATACGCTCATTGGCAGACACAGACATGAGCGTTTTTTCAATAGTCACTGGCGGTAAATCGTCTTCCGGAGAAAATTTCAGCCCCGGCTCTGGATCAGCCTGCGGCTCACGTTCGGGATAAGCTACGCTGCTCGCACAGGCTTCTGACCCGTCAAGCAGAACGTCCGTATGGCGTACGTTCAGAACTTGCTGTGCAAGCTTGCGGTGCTTGTACTCCTGCCAGGTGTTATAGACCACCACACCAACAACGGCGACGGCACCCAAACCAATCAAGCCAAATTGCAGTTCGGTCATGTTCAGTCCTAAACGATCTGCTCGCGCAAGCGCAGCGCTTCTTCCATATCCACTTCAACGATACGCGAAACGCCGGATTCCTGCATCGTCACGCCGACCAGTTGCTGTGCCATTTCCATGGCGATCTTGTTGTGACTGATGAACAGGAACTGGGTATTGGCCGACATGCGCCGCACCATTGCGCAAAACCGTTCGGTATTGGTATCGTCCAGCGGCGCATCAACTTCGTCAAGCAGGCAGAACGGTGCCGGATTGAGCTGGAACATGGCAAACACCAGGGCAATCGCGGTCAATGCCTTTTCGCCACCGGAAAGCAGATGAATCGTCGAGTTTTTCTTGCCCGGCGGCTGCGCCATGACCTGCAGGCCGGCGTCGAGAATCTCCTCGCCGGTCATGATCAACCCGGCCTCACCACCGCCGAAGAGTACCGGGAAGAGTTCGCCAAAGCTCTTGTTGACCGCATCATAGGTCGTCTGCAGCAGATCGCGCGTTTCACGGTCGATGCGGCGAATGGCATTTTCGAGGGTTTCCATGGCCTGCGTCAGGTCTTCCGACTGCGCATCGAGGAAGCCTTTGCGCTCGCGCGCCGATTCAAGCTCATCGAGCGCTGCCAGATTGACCGCTCCGAGCGCCTCGATCGAACGTTGCAAGGCGGCAATCGCATTCTGCAGCGGCCCGGAACGAGCGCCCGCCAGATCGCTGGCCAGACTTTGTTCATCCGCCTGCACATCAAGCAATTGGGTGGCCAGCTGCTCGTAATTGAGACTGGCCGCCTGCTCCTTCAACCTGAACTCGCCGATCCGATCACGCAGAGGGCCAAGACTCTGCTCGACTTTCATGCGCTGCTCTTCCAGACCGCGCAAAGCCGCCGTTGCCGTTTCCAGCGCATCGCGCGCACCGGCAAGGGCCTGTTCGCGGGCAACACGATGATCAAGCGCCGCCTGCAGTTGGGGTTCAAGATCCTCAGCCTGCATGGCCTCGGCGGATTCCGTGCAGCGTGCCAGTTCATCGACGATGCGCTCGATCTGCTTGCACGCCAGTTCGCGGTTGCTGGTGATTTCCCCGATCTTGTTACGGCATTCGCGTTGCGAAAACTGTGCTTCGCGCAGTTCGCGTTCGACACCATTGACCTGCTCGCGCTCATCGCGCAGCGCCCGTTCAGCCTGCTCGAAACGTGCCTTGGCGGCGTCCATCACCAGTTGCAGCTGGCGTAGCTGTTCGCGTTGCACCTCGATCGCCTCGTCAGCGATACACAGACGTTCGTTTTCGCCCTCTTCCTCGATCCCCATTTCAGCCAGACTGGCATCGATCTGGGCCTGCCGTTCACGAAAGCGATCCAGCGCCTGCGCCAGTTTCAGGGTTTCTACCTGAATGGCGTGTGCCTGTTCCTGCAGATCGTCGAGGTACTTGCGAGACTCCTGCAAGGCGTCCCGGGCATCCTCCATGCACGCTTCGATTTCAGCCAGACGCGCCTGCTCCTGCTCTACCCGATCCTCGCGTTGCGCGATCAGCCCGCCAAGCTCCTCTATTTCGCGCTGCCGTTCCAGCAGGCCATGTTCTGCGGCGTCCGGAGCAAACAGTGTGACACTCTGCCGGCAGACCACATCACCGCCCGGCGTCACACAGCAGGAAACGCTGGACAGGCTCTCGCGACGCGCCAGTGCTGCCGACAGATCCGGGGCAGTAAATACCTCACCGAGCCAGTCGGCAAGAATGGCCGTGTGTCGTGGGTCATCGCAACGGATGCGCGCCAGAAGACGATCTGCGCCAAAGTTTGCTGTGGCTCCATCGAGTGGCAAGAGCAGGGTCAGTTTGCTGCCCGGACGGTCCTTGCTCCACGCCGGGTCGGCTTCTTCGGTCGTCAGCGCACTGATCCGTTCGCGCAGGACAGCCTCAACGGCATCTTCCCAACCGGCTTCGACATGCAGCGACTTCCACAGTGGCACGTGTTTGTCCAGATGGTGACGGTGCAACCAGTCGCCCAGCTTGCCATCGCCCTGAACACGCTTCTGTAACTGCTCCAGTGCAGCACGCCGGGCATGAGCTTCGGCGCGTTCCTTCTGGACATGCTGTACTTCGGCCAATACCTCACGGCGCTGCTGTTCGAACCCAGGCAGCGCCTGCTGCTGTTTGACCAGAGCGTCCTGCGACTCGGCGATACGTTCGCGCAACTCGGCCAGGGCTTCCTGTTTGAATTCAAATTCGGCACTGTCGGGCACCGGCAGGGCTTCGCGTTCCTGCTCCAGACGTTCGCGACGGCCGGCGATAATCTGCAGCGAGCGCTGGGCATGACCCCGGTTGGCCTGTTCGACCTGCAGGCTCTGCTCGGCCCGGGCCATTCCGGCACGCTCCCGATTAACATCTTCCTGGGCATTGGCGTAGGCCTCCTCGGCCAGCGGCAGACGCTCCTGCTGCGCGGCCAGACGCAGTTCACCCAGTTCAACACGTTCATCAGCGAGCGTCGACAACTCCAGCCATCGAACCTGTTCGGCATCGAGCTTGCCGACCTGCTCCTGCCAGTGCACCTGGTCATCGCCCAGTTGCAGCAGACGGGATTCGTATTCCTGTTGCGAATCGCGGCGATGACGTATCTCCGCTTCAAGCCGCGCCACCTCGGCACTGGCCTTGTAGTTTTCGGCTTGTGCGGCCTGCACGCCATCGCTGGCCGCAAAATGAGCCTCACG
>CAIVZW010000732.1 GCA_903910495.1 uncultured beta proteobacterium | reverse complement strand
TTTTGCATAAGAGACACAGGGCTCACAAATCGGGTTAGTGGTCTTGGCGTAAACTTGCCTCGACGAACAGGTGTTGACAAGCGAAAACAGAGGTGATAATTTTCTGCATCCGCTATGGGAACGGTACCAAAAAAAGCGAGTAATTACCGACTTTTTGAAGTTTCAGCCCATCCATAACGGGGCGCAGGAAGCAAAGAGCAATCCCAAGAGACGCGCCGCGCAACTAGCGCGGTAGTTTGAAAGTTCATCGAACGAAAGGACGAAACAATGAAGAGCAAGATTTTCAAGTTGAGTGCGACATTGGTTACAGCAGTCGCTTTCGCTGTGCCGGTGTATAGCTACGCTGTTGACGATATCCGGGTTGGCTTGTTGAACCCACTCTCGGGCAGCAACGTTGATGCCGGACAGCAGGATCTGACCGCCGCCGAACTGGCTGTCGCCGATGTCAACGCCGCCGGCGGCATTAAGGCCTTGGGCGGAGCGAAGCTGAAACTGGTCCCTGTCGATACGACAAGCGACCCAAAGAATGCCGCGTCGACTGCCGAGCGGGCGTTCAGTACCGAAAAAATTGTCGGCGCCGTAGGCACGGGAATCAGCGCGCTCACCTTGCCGATCATGCCGGTTGCCGAAAAAGCCCGCATCCCGATCATCACCAATTCGATCAATGACCAGATCACCGCCCAGGGCTACAAGTTCACTTTCCAGGTAACGCCCAAGGGTAGTCAGTTCGGCAACACGCAAGTCGAGTTCCTTAAGTGGCTGAACGAGAAGTACAAGCTTGGCATCAAGGATGTCGCGGTGGTTTATGAAAATTCGGGTTATGGCACCTCGACCGCCGAAGGCATCAAGGGCATCGCGGCCAAGGCCGGCCTCAATCTTGTGATGTTCGAAGCCTATCCGCGCGGCTTTACCGACGCTTCGCCGCTGGTCACGAAAATCAAGGCTTCCGGTGCGCAAGCGCTGTTCCCGATTGCCTATACCACCGATGCGAAACTCATCATCAATACGATGAAGTCGATGAAAGTTTCACCGGTCATCATCGGCGGCGGCGCCGGCTTCCTGTGGCCGGCATTTGCCACCGAGATGGGCGCATCGGTCAACGGTTTTGTTTCGGTCGCTTCATGGAACTGGGATTCGAAGAGCGTTTCAAGCGATCCGAAACTCGCGGCAATTCCCCAGCGCTATGAAGAGAAATACAAATCTTTCATGACCGAGCACGCCGGCCCGAGCTATCTCGGCATTCTGATGCTGGCCGAAGCCATGGAGCAGGCGAAATCGGCCGACCCGCAGAAAATCCGCGATGCACTGGCGAGCTTTGACAAGAAAGGCGGCATCGCCGGCTTGATGCAACCGGGCAACGTCAAGATCGACGCTAACGGCTGGAATGCTTCGGTTCATCCGGTCATGATCCAGTGGCAAGACGGCAAACCAAGAACGATCTTCCCTGAAGAAGACGCCACCAGGTCTTTCCAGAAGATGTAGCAAGATCCGAGGGAGGGGGAAATCTCCTCCCTCTTCATACTCACTCTGGGAGGGTAAACCGTGGGAACAAGCATTTTTCTGCAAACGACGTTAAATGGACTGATGATAGGCGGCGTCTATGCGCTCGTTGCCGTTGGTCTGACACTTATTTTCGGCGTGATGAAAATCGTCAACTTCGCACAAGGCGAGTTCGTCATGCTCGGCATGTATGTCAGCTGGATGCTGGCACACTTTGCCGGCATCGGCCCCTATGAAGGTTTGGCGATCTCCGCCGTGATCATGTTCCTGATCGGCTATCTCGTCTTCAGGCTGATGATCGTCCGCGTGATCGGCAAGAAGGACGAAGAGTTCATCCTGCTGACGCTGGGCCTGTCGATCTTCCTGCAAAACGCAATCCTGATGATCTTCAGTGCCGATTACTTCACCGTGACTTCGTCAATGAAGGATTCGGCTGTTTCGTTCGCCGACCTGACGCTGACGCTGCCACGCATCATCGCTTTCTCCGTCGCGCTGGCGATGGTCGCCGGCTTGACCTTTTTGCTGCACAAAACCGATACCGGACGCGCCATGCGCGCCTGCGCGGAAAGCCGCGAAATCGCCACTCTGCTCGGCATCAACCCGATGCGCAGCTTTACCCTAGCTTTCTGTATCGGCGTCGCTTTGGCCGGTATCGCCGGCGTGCTGCTGACGCCGATGTTCTACGTTTATCCCGGTGTCGGCACACTGTTCAATACAACCGCTTTCGTCGTTGTCGTGCTTGGCGGCATGGGGTCGGTACCCGGCGCGCTGCTCGGCGGTTTGATCATCGGAATTGTCGAGTCGCTGACCGGGTCGTACGTGTCACTCGATCTCTCCCAGCTCAGCACTTTCGTCATCTTCCTGATTGTGCTGTTTTTCAGACCCAGCGGACTATTCGGGAAAAGAACATGAAAAATATCAAACTGGTCGCACTCATTTGCGGTGCCATCTTTGTCCTTGGATTTCCCTTGGTCGTCAGCACCAGCTACTACGTGCACATCCTGTTCATGGTCTATCTGTTTGCCGCCTTGGGGGTAGGCTGGAATTTGATCGGCGGCTACGGGGCGCAACTTTCGCTGGGTCATTCGGTTTTCTTCGCTATCGGCGCTTATGTTCCGGTGTTGCTGATGCTCAACTATAATATCTCGCCCCTGATCGGCGGATTTGTGGGCGTCGGCCTGGCCGTACTGGCCGCGGCACTGATCGGACTGCCGTGCTTTCGGCTGCGCGGGCCCTATTTTGCTCTGGCTACGATTGCGGCGGCTGAGATTACCCGGACGCTACTGCTGCACTTCCAGAATGTCACGGGCGGCGCCAACGGTTTGCCCATTCCTTTTCGTGGCGAAAACGCGTTCAATCTGCAATTCGCGACCAAGGCGCCTTACTACTATATGGCTCTGGCACTGCTCGTCGCAGTCTTTCTACTGGTCAGGTATCTGGAGAAGGAAAGAATCGGGCTTTATCTGGCGGCCATTCGCGAAGATCAGGATGCTGCCGAATCCCTCGGCGTAAAGACAATGAACATCAAGCTGATGGCTTTCATGTTGAGCGCCGCGATTGCGGCAGCGGCAGGGCAGATCTACGCCTACACGGTGGCCTATATCGATCCCGACGGCGTTGCCAGCATCAATCTGTCGGTTGAAATCGCCATCGTGGTCATTGTCGGCGGCATTGGAAAACTCTGGGGCCCAGTCCTCGGCTCGGCTGTTGTCATACTCTTGACCGAATTGACCAACATTTATCTTGGCGCCATGCGCAGCGGTGCCAGTCTGGTGCTCTACGGTCTGTTGCTCATCGTTGTCATCCTGATGCGCCCCGATGGCCTGATTTCCCTGTTTGATCGCTTCAGTCCAGAGTTGAACAAAAAGGGAGGGAAGTGAACGTGGGTACTTTACTCAAGGTAAACAGTCTCAAGAAATCGTTCGGTGGCGTGCACGCGCTCAAGGATGTTTCGTTCGACCTCAAGGACGGCGAGATCCTCGGATTGATCGGGCCCAACGGCTCGGGGAAATCAACCTTCGTCAATACTATCGCCGGTCTGCACAAGCCCGATGGCGGCGAGGTCACGCTTGGCGGCGAGATTGTCACCGGCCTCGAACCGGCGATCATGGCGCGCCATGGTGTTGCCCGCACATTCCAGTCGTCGCGGCCTTTCCTGAACCTCACGGTACTGGAGAACGTTGTTATCGCGGCTCTCCTGCACGAAAAAACCACTGCGGCGGCCGAGGCGCTGGCCGTCGAATGCATCGAAGTTGCCGGCTTGAAAGACTTGATGTATGCCAAGTCCTCAGCGCTCCCTGTCGAGAAAAGGCGACGTCTCGATCTCTGCCGTACCCTGGCACTCAAGCCAAAAATAATCATGCTCGACGAATGCCTGGCAGGCCTAAATCCGCGCGAGATGGAGGAAGGCCTCACTCTGATCAGGACACTAAACAAGCGCGGTATTGCGATCATCTTCATTGAACATGTGATGAAAGCCGTTGTTTCGCTTTGCCATCGGATTGTTGTTCTCAATCAGGGCGAACTGCTGGTCGAGGGCGCGCCCGAGGACGTCATGAAGAACAAGAAGGTAATTGCCGCGTATCTGGGGGAGAAATACGTCCATGCTGGAAATTAACAATATCGTCACCGGCTATGGTGACATGAAGGTACTCGATGGGATAACGCTGTCGGTCGCCGAAGGCGAAACGGTAGCGCTGGTCGGTTCAAACGGCGCGGGGAAAACAACGCTGTTGCGCGCGATCTCCGGCCTTATCCCGGTGTGGTCCGGAAACATCACCTTCAACGGACAGGATACGACCAAGTTACCGGCGCACGAATTGCCGGCGCTTGGCATCGCGCATATTCCGCAGGGCCGCGGCGTGCTCGCCCAGGTGTCGGTCTATGACAACCTGCTGCTCGGCGCTTACATTCCTTCGGCCAAGTCGCGGCGTGAAGAAACCTTGAAGGAAGTCTTCAAGATTTTCCCTATTCTCGAAGAGAAGAAGACCCATCTGGGCGGTTCGTTGTCCGGCGGCCAGCAGCAAATGCTGGCCATCGGCCGTGCCCTGATGAGCCATCCGAAACTGCTGATTCTCGACGAACCCTCGCTCGGTCTTGCGCCGATTGTCGTCGAGAGTGTTTTCAAGATCATCAAGGACATTTCAGCACAGGGGGTCTCCATCCTGCTCATCGAGCAGAATCTGGTCGAGGCGCTCGCAGTTTCGTCGCGTGGTTACGTCCTCGAAACAGGACACATTGCCCTGCAAGGAAATAGCGCTGACTTGTTTAATAACGATGCAGTTCGTACGGCCTATTTGGGCCTTTAATTCAACATCAGGAGTGTAGCGATGGAAAAGATTTTTATTCTGGGTTCAGGCGTAATGGGCACGGGTATCGCTCAGACCTTCGCCCAGAGCGGTTTCCAGGTCATTATCGCCGACCTGCAGGAAAGCATCGTCAGCAAGGCGATTGCCGGCGTAGAGAGCAGACTGGCAAGTCAGGTCAAAAAGGAAAAGATCACGGCGGCGGCAAAAGCCGAGATCATGGCCAATCTATCCGGAACAACAGATTTCGCTTTGGCGGCAGATTGCGCGATGGTTGTCGAAGCGACCATCGAGAACATGGAACTCAAGAAGAAGGTCTTTTCCCAACTCGACTCAATCTGCAAACCGGGAACCATACTCGCCTCCAACACCTCGTCGCTGTCGATTACTGAAATCGCATCAGCGACGAGCCGGCCAGAAAATGTGATTGGAATGCACTTCTTCAATCCGGCGCCGGTCATGAAACTCGTGGAAATCATACGCGGCATGAAAACGTCGCAAGCGGCCTTCGACAAGACCCGGGAAATCTCAATCACCATCGGCAAGGAACCGGTCGAGGTTGCAGAAGCGCCCGGTTTCATCGTCAACCGGATGCTGGTTCCCTTGGTCAACGAAGCCATCTTCATTCTGCAGGAAGGCATCGCCAGTGCCGAGGATATCGATACGGCCATGAAGTGTGGCGCCAATCATCCGATGGGGCCCCTGGCCTTGGGTGATCTGATGGGCTTGGATGTTGCCCTGGCTGTCCTCGATATTCTCTACAAGGAAACCGGCGATACGAAATACCGTGCCTGCTCGCTGCTGAGAAAATACGTCAGGGCAGGATTGCTGGGCAGAAAGACTGGCCAGGGTTTTTATACCTACTAAGGTGTGTTCACGCAAGCGAAGGATTTCAATGATCGGGGCGAATGGATAATGATGGCGGTAGTAGCGCCTTTGTTGCCTATTTGCCCGATATTTGCACAGTTTTTCGGCTAAGAGAATTCCAGCGCAACAGCTTTGCTGATTACCGCGATTGCATCCTTTTTTAGCTCCGTTACGCGGTCATGCCCCTGATGCGGCCGCCTGCCATCTGGCGCGGGGCGCTGGAATCACTTCGTACATCTTGGGCGAAAGTTTCGAAGACGAAACGTGCGATGTCGGTAAGGTCATAGCTAGGCTCACATGTCAAGTCGTTCTGCATGTCCAGCAGTTTCCCTCCCTGCGTGCTGCTTTCGGGCAGAGAAACTACTGTGACGTTACGAGGAAATTGTTAAGGCTGATGCAATGTCGATTTCCCGCTTTCACTCGGTGTGTCTCTCGACAGCCTGCCGGGAGTGTATGTCATCGCGGGAGATACCGACGGGGGCGATGGGCAGGAGGAAATCGCTGGTGCGTATCTGGGCCCTCGGCTCGCTACAACGAGCCTGGGACAAGGGCGTTCGCCCCAAGGATATTTGGCCAACAATGACGGACATGGTTACTTCCGCGTTTTAGATGATTCGGTAATTACTGGGCCGACGCTGACCAATGGAAACGACTTCAGGTCCATTCTGATAACGCGATAATCTGTTGCATGTTGAGCAGTATTCCAGCTAATACCTATTTTCGATCAATGCTGGATTTATTGCATCGGACTTAGAACCGTCGGGTTTTACCTGACATGGGGATTTATGCCTGAGCTCGACCGGTCGCAGCGTAGCCGCCGCAACATGGCATTGGCCATTGTGGTGTTTGCCTTTGTCCTCTCGTCTTTCCAGCGTTACGCTCCGGCGGGCATCGCACAGGATCTGGCTGCGTCGTTCGGAACGACGGCTTCATCACTGGGGGTTCTGGCGGCAACATTTTTCTATGTCTACACCCTGATGCAGTTACCCACCGGCATTATTGTGGACATCTTCGGTCCGAGCCGGATTCTGCTTTTAGGTTGCATTATTTCTTCTGCCGGCAGCCTCCTGTTCGGCATGGCCGCTTCGCTGGAAATGGCGCTGATAGGACGTATGCTGATTGGTCTGGGAGTTTCAGTCACGTTTATCACCATGCTCAAGTTCATTGCCTTGTGGTTCGATGAGAGCCGGTTTGCCAGCTTGGTCGGACTCTGTTTGCTGGTCGGCAATCTCGGTTCGGCGTTGGCGGGTTCTCCACTTTCATGGTTGGCTCAGGTGGCGGGATGGCGTAGCATTTTTGTTGCTCTGGCGATTGTTTCACTGTTCATTGGAATCGCCTGTTGGCTTCTGGTCTCAGACCAGTCGCAGAGATCTGCTGAAGGAGTGACTCAGAAACCGCGCTTTGATCGTACAGTCGCCTTCGGCAGCCTGCTTCAGGTGATGCGAAATCGGGCCACCTGGCCGGCGGTATGGATTAATGTGGGAGTCTGCGGTGGCTTTGTTGCCTTCGGCGGTTTGTGGGCAACACCCTTTCTGTCGCAAGTGCATGGAATGTCGCGCGCTGTCGCGGCCAGCCATGTCAGCCTGTATTTCATCTGTTTTGCACTGGGTTGCCTGTTCATTGGTTCGTTTTCGGATCGCATTGGAAAGCGCAAATCCATACTGATCGTGGCGACGCACCTCAATGCGCTGATCTGGGGCGTGTGGTTGTCCGGACTTGCGCTGCCACTAGTAATAAGTTACGTCGTTTTTGCCCTGATGGGTTTGCTGGCCTCAAGCTTCTCGCTGACGTGGGCGTGTGCCAAGGAAGTCAATCCGCCGCAACTTTCCGGTATATCGACCAGTTTCACGAATTTCGGTGGTTTCCTTGCGGGGGCAATTCTGCAACCACTGTTCGGTTGGAGCATGGATCTTCACTGGGCGGGCGTAATGAGCAGTTCAGGCGTGCGCCTCTACACAGCCGGCGACTATTATGGGGGTATTCTGCTGCTTGCCGTGATGGCGGCGATCGGTGCTGTCGCGTCGTGGAGTTTGCGCGAAACGAATTGCCGAAACGTTTGGACGCCTGTTGCCGGAGATTAACAGAGGGCCCTTACCCTGAAAATTTGTTTGCCAAGGGTGAGGTAACATTGACGTTACAGATGGCAATTTTTGAAAATAGCGTTTCAGGTGAGTGTTTTCACTCGCAACAGGCACACTGTCACACAAATCCCTGTTTTCAAGAGCATGTTGTACTAGAACGTGATTCAAACACAAAGGACCACATCGTGGGAAATCAACCCAAAGAAAGGCAGAAAATCATGAGCTCCCAATACTTCAACGCATTGGTTCTTAAGAAGGAAGACGGCAAGTTAGTCCCGATCATTGAACAGATCAGTCTCGATGCCTGGCCCGACGGCGACACTATTATCGATGTGCAGTATTCAAGTATCAATTACAAGGATGCGATGACGATAGGTGATCGCGGGATCGTCCGTAAATTTCCTGCTGTTCCCGGCATCGATCTCGCTGGTACTGTGCGCGAGTCGGTTAACGGAGCCTTCAAACCAGGTGATGCGGTCGTTCTGACAGGCGTAGAAATAGGAGAGCAACACTGGGGAGGATTTAGCCAAGTGGCGCGGGTCAAGTCGGATTGGCTGGTTTCTCTGCCCACCGGTCTCAGCCTCAAGCAATCGATGGAAATCGGCACCGCCGGCTTGACCGCCATGCTCTGCATCCAGGCACTCGAACATAACGGACTGCAACCGGGCACCGGGCCGGTATTGGTCACTGGCGCTTCGGGAGGTGTCGGTAGCGTGTCCGTCACCATTCTGGCACGCCTGGGCTATGAAGTATGGGCCATGACACGTCCCGATCAGGCCGATTATCTGACGGCACTTGGTGCGGCCAAGATTGTCGGCCGCAATGATTTTGTTCCCGGCAAGCCGGGCCGGCCGTTGCTGGATGCAGGAACATTTGCAGGCATCGTCGATACCGTCGGTGGAGCAACGCTGGCGGCATTGCTTGCTCGCGTCAAATACCGGGGTAGCGTTGCATGTTGTGGGCTGGTTGGAGGAACCGAGATCGACACGACGGTATTCCCGTTCATCATTCGCGCCGTCAATCTCCTCGGCATCGACTTGGGGCGGTGCCCGATTCCGATTCGTTTGCGGGCTTGGGAAAGACTGATCACGGACCTGCCACGAATATTTTTCGAACAGGCATCACGTGAAATTTCGCTTGATGAAGTGCCATCGGTTGCCGCCGAATTGCTGGCGGGAAAAGGACATGGACGGGTGGTGGTAAGGCTATAGAACCCGGCCTGGGGCTGATTTCGCGCTTAGGAGGATGCCCCTAATGTGTTCTTGTCCTCACATCTTAATCAAGTGGGGATGCGCTTCAAAATCACATGAAATCAGATCACGTAAAAGTTTATGCAAAGGCAAACAAAGGCCAAATTGCTGTGTTCCTCATGAACAAGTTTGCCAAACAGTTATTACCACTTGGTTCAATGACAACGACCAGTGATTGTTTCCCTGCGGAAGTGGTTTGACTTCCGGAGCTTTATCGAAGCGACTTGCAACCAGGCGCTCGTGTCCACTATCATCACATGCAGTGGATGAGTGTGCTCGCTCCGACTTTGCGGCTAGAGTTCTGTAACGCGAACATCGGGTAGCAGAACATAATTATTGACTCGCGTAATCGGCAACGTCGAGAATTGGCGCGGGTTTCCCTGGCGAAATGAATTGAGCTAAAAGGTAGAGCAGAGCATGTCCGACCGCTATCCACGCATTGCCATCGTCACCGGCGCTACCTCGGGAATTGGTGAAGCCACGGCGAGAAGATTTCTTGCTGCGGGTTTCGCGGTTGTCGGTAATGGCCGTAACGGTGAAAAACTCGCCCGGCTGGCGAGTGAACTGGGTTCCGCGTTTTGTGCGGTCGCTGGTGACGCTGCTGATCCGGCCACCGTTGATCAGCTTTTTGCCGCAGCACAGACGCATTTTGGCAGAGCCGCCGACATTGTCGTCGCCAACGCCGGACGAGGCATGGGCGGAACTGTGAAGAACGCCGATCTCACTCATTTCGACTCTGTTCTCAGAATCAACGTAGCCGGCACGCTGGCTTTGTTGCAGAAAGCCGCGCGCCTGATGGCCGTGGCGCAGCAGGGCGTTTATCCGCAGGCGGCAGCCGATATCGTTGTCATCGGCTCGGTGGCGGGGCGGCACATCTCGGCATTCAGCGCCGTCTACGGTGCCACCAAATTCGCCGTGCGCGGTCTCGCTGAAGCGTTGCAGCGCGAAGTCGGCCCGCAGGGCGTGCGCGTCACGCTGATTGAGCCGGGCATGGTGCGCAGTGGTTTCCAGGCGGTGGCCGGTTACAGTGAAGAGATGGTTCGCGGTGTCGACGAAAAAGTTGGCCCGATGCTGGTCGGCGATGACGTCGCCAGCACAATCCACTTTGTGGTCACGCAACCGCCGCATGTTCACCTCAGCGACATAACCATACGCCCGACTCGGCAGGACTATCCCTAGTAGGTAGTCATGTTGAAAGGCAAGGATAAGAGCTTCACCACCAAGGCACAAAGGACACAAAGTTTCACCAAGAAAACAAGACGTTAACTTGGTGCCTTCTTGGTGAGCTTGGTGGCTTGGTGGTTCGCACTTTTCGTTGACTGACTACTACATCTTCTCGTCCATTAACGTTGTTTCTTGTACCGGGCAATCACGTCTCGATTGATTTCAACGCCCAAGCCGGGTCCGGTTGGAACTTGCACCATTCCATCGACCATGTTTATCGCGCCGAAAATCAGATCCTGCC
>CAIVZW010000731.1 GCA_903910495.1 uncultured beta proteobacterium | reverse complement strand
GCGATCATGGGCTCGGGTGGATTGATCGTCATGGACGACGATGCCTGCATGGTCGATGTAGCCCGCTTTTTCGTCGAATTCGTGCAGGACGAATCCTGCGGCAAATGCGTACCTTGCCGTGTCGGGACCAAGCGCATGCTCGAAATACTCACACGCATCTGCGATGGCCATGGACGCATGTCCGATATCGACCGCCTGATTGAGCTCGGCGAAACCATCAAGCAGACTTCCCTGTGCGGATTGGGGCAGACAGCGCCCAATCCGGTGCTGTCGACCATCCGCCATTTCCGCGAAGAGTATGTCGAGCACATTCGCGACCACCATTGCCGCGCCGGCGTCTGCGCGTCGCTGGTGCGTGCGCCGTGCCAGTCCGCCTGCCCGGCGGGCGTCGATATTCCCGGTTTTGTTTCGCTAGTCGGCGAAAAACGCTACGACGAAGCACTGCGTCTGCACCGCAACCGCAACCCGTTCGCCAGCGTCTGCGCGCGCGTCTGTTTCCATACCTGCGAAGAAAAATGCCGCCGCGCCGCGCTCGATGACTCCGTATCCGTTCGCGGCATCAAACGCTTCATGGTGGACCAGGAATACGAAATGCAGATGCCGGAAGTCCGCGAAAACGCCGAAAACGCGAAAAAGAAAATCGCCATCATCGGCGGAGGCCCGGCTGGCCTGTCGTGTGCCTTTTTCCTTGCGCGCCTCGGCTACAAACCGGTCATCCTTGAAAAAGAACAGCGCCCCGGCGGCATGCTGGTACAGGCGATTCCGGCCTATCGCCTGCCGCGCGAAACCCTGGCCCGGGAAATCCGCCTGGTCGAAGGCATGGGTGTGGAAATCAGGACAGGCCAGGCGCTCGGGAGTGATTTCAGCATCCAGAGCCTGCGCGACGAAGGCTACGAGGCCATTTTCGTCGGCATCGGCGCGCCGGAAGGCATCCGTGTCAATCTGCCCGGCTGCGACGCAATGGGTGTGGCCGATGCCATGGCCTTCCTGCGCGAATACAACATTCGCGGTTCGGTGCCGGTCGGCAAGCAGGTAGTCGTGATCGGCGGCGGCAACGCGGCGATCGACGCCGCGCGTTCAGCGATCCGTCTTGGCGCTTCATCGGTGACCGTACTCTATCGGCGGACACGCGAAGAAATGCCGGCCTACGCGGAAGAAATCGAGGAAGCGTTGCAGGAAGGTGTCAGGATCGAAGCGCTGACATCGCCCAGGAAAGTACTCGCCGACGATGGCAGCGTGGTCGGGGTGAAATGCCTGCGCATGCACCTCGGCGAATTCGACCGCTCCGGACGCCGTTCGCCGGAAGCCGTCGAAGATGACAGCTACATCGTACCGGCAGACCAGGTCATCATGGCCGTCGGCCAGACGCTGGACGCCTCCGTTTTCGGCGGCGTACTGGAACTCGATGAGCGCGGTTGGGTCAAGGCTGATCCGGTGTCCGGCAAAACCTCTCTGGCCGGCGTCTTTGCCGGCGGTGATTCCGCCACCGGTCCGGCGTCGGTAGTTCATGCCATTGCCGATGGCGAACGCGCGGCGGTCGGTATTGACCAGTTCCTGAGCGGCGAAAAACACGCCTTCTGGCGCGTCGAACAGGCCAATTCAACCGATTACGATCCCGATTCCGATCCTGTGCCGTATCCGCGGGAAAAATTGCGCATGATGCCGGTCGAGAAACGGCGCAACAACTTTGATGAAGTCGAGCAATCGTGGAATGAATCCGAAGCGATCCGTCAGGCTCGCCGCTGCCTGCGCTGCGACTATGGAAAATGCATCGTCTGTGATGAGGAGGCCGTCAATGTCTAAGCTGATTATCAATGGAAAAACCATCGAAGCTCCTGACGGCGCAAGTATTCTGGATACCGCCCGAGGCGTGGGAATCCATATCCCCACGCTGTGCTTCCTGGAAAAACGTGAACCGATCGGTGCCTGCCGTGTTTGCCTCGTTGAAATTGAGGGTGCGCGCACGCTATCGGCTGCCTGCTCGACACCGGTAATGAACGGCATGGTCATCAAGACCAATAGTCCCCGCGTACGCGCCGCTCGCCGCCAGGTGGTCGAGCTGATTCTTTCCGAACACGACGGCAACTGCCAGATCTGCGATCGTAACCAGGACTGCGAGTTGCAGGAACTGGCTTCGGAGCTGGGCATCCGCGAAATCACCTTTGAAGGCGAAAAGGCCAAAGCGCACATCGATGACAGCACACCGGCGCTCATTCGCGATAACGGCAAATGCATCAAGTGCCGTCGCTGCGTGACGGTATGTTCGCAGGTGCAAGGCGTCGGTGCGCTCTATCCGCAAGGACGAGGCTTCGACACCATGATCGGTCCGGCGTTTGCGCTCGACCTTGACAGTGTGGCTTGTGTGCAGTGCGGGCAGTGTTCCGCCGTTTGCCCGGTCGGCGCCATTTCCGAGCGCAGCCACGTGGAGGAAGTCTGGAAAGCACTTGAAGACCCGAAGAAAACCGTTGTCGTTCAAACCGCGCCGGCCATTCGCGCCGCGCTGGGCGAATGCTTCGGCTGCGAACCGGGAACGCGGGTGACCGGCAAGATGATCACCGCGCTGCGCGAACTGGGTTTCAACGCGGTTTTCGACACCAACTTCGCCGCCGACCTGACCATCATGGAAGAAGGCACCGAGTTGCTGACGCGCCTGAAGAGAGCGCTGGTGGATGGCGAAGCGGTTCCGCTGCCGATGTTTACCAGTTGCTCGCCCGGCTGGATCAACTTCGCGGAATACTATTTCCCTGATTTCCTGCCGAACCTGTCCACCTGCAAATCGCCGCAGCAGATGTTCGGCGCGGTGGCCAAGACCTATTACGCCCAGAAAATCGGCGTCAAACCCGAGGATCTGACCGTGGTCGCAGTCATGCCCTGTACCGCCAAGAAATACGAGGCACAACGGCCCGAGATGAACAGCAGCGGCGTTCGCGATGTGGATTATGTGCTCACCACGCGCGAACTGGGCCGGATGATCAAGGCGGCGGGCATTGATTTCCTCTCGCTTTCCGATGGCACCATGGACGCTCCGCTGGGGCTCAGTTCCGGCGCGGCCGACATCTTCGCCAATACCGGCGGCGTTATGGAAGCGGCGCTACGCACCGCCTACGAGATCGTCACCGGACGCCCATTGCCGACGGAAAACCTGCACGTCCAACCGATTGCCGGACTTGAAGGGGTCAAGGAAGCGTCAATTGTCATCAAGGATACCGTACCCGCGTGGTCGTTCCTCGAAGGGGTTGAAGTGAAAGTGGCGGTTTCGCACGGGCTGGTCAACGCCCGCAGCTTGCTGGAAAGCATTCGGCGCGGGGAAAAGAGCTACCACTTCATCGAAGTGATGACCTGCCCCGGCGGCTGCATCGGCGGCGGCGGACAGCCACGCATGACCGACGATTCGGTACGCCTGAAACGCATCAGCGCCATCTATTCCGAAGACGAAAGCAAGACACTGCGCAAATCGCACGAGAACGTAGCGGTCCAGCAACTGTACAAGGAATTTCTCGGCGCGCCGCTCGGTGAAAAATCGCACCACCTGCTGCATACGCACTACCACAAGAAAGAGGTGGTATAAGCGAGATGATTGCCCGGTTCCGGGCGATCGCGGGAACATGCAGAACCGGGCATCGGTCTGAACCCTGATTGTCCGTAGGCGAAATTTGGAGAAAAATCCGTTCGTGGTGAGCTTGTCGAACCATGAACGGCCCTTCGATGCCCCGAAGGCAACGGGGCCTTGGGCTCAAATCCCCCTGGGGGGGCTCAGGGCGAACGGGTTTTGGGCTTATGGATAATCTTAGTTGAAGGTGCCCGTTTTTACTGCCTTGCAGGTCTGTTTTTCAACACAGCTCCTCCAGTTCTCCGGCATGCATGCGCATCCGCCGGACGCAACGGGCGGCGATTTCTTCGTCGTGCGTGACCAGAATCAGCGTCGTGCCACTCTCGGCGTTGATGGCAAACATCAGCTCGATGATCTGGTGGCCGGTTGCCGCATCGAGGTTGCCGGTCGGCTCGTCAGCCAGCACCAGCTTTGGTTTTGGCGCAAAGGCACGGGCCAGTGCGACGCGCTGTTGTTCGCCGCCGGAAAGGTGCTTGGGATAATGGCGCAGGCGGTGCGACAAGCCGACCCGCTCCAGCCAGCGCTCGGCTTCGCTGCGGGCATCCGGCGCGCCGGCCAGTTCCAGCGGCAGCATCACGTTCTCGATGGCATTCAGCGAAGGCAGCAACTGGAACGACTGAAAGACGAAACCGAGCAAACGCCCGCGCAGAATGGCACGGGAATCCTCATCCAGCGCGCAGAGGTTTTCACCGGCCAGCATGACCGTGCCGCTGCTCGGCAAATCAAGACCGGCGAGCAAACCGAGCAGGGTAGACTTGCCGGAACCGGACGCCCCGACGATGGCCACGGTTTCACCCGCCGCGACGGAAAACGAATTCTCGTGCAGAATGGTCAGGGGTTCACCGCCATTATCGACGCACTTGGTCAGCCCGCTGACTTCGACCACTTTCAAGGTTTCTTGCCTCATGTACCGTTTCCCGTCAATTTTCCGCCTGCGTTTTCTGCTGCTCATCGCCCTGGCCCTGATGGCCCCGGCCGTACAGGCCAGCAGAACCATCCTCGTTTTCGGCGACTCGCTCTCGGCCGGCTACGGCATCCGCCAGGACGCCGCGTGGCCGGCTCTGCTGGCCAAACGCCTGCAGGACAAGCAGCCTGATTATACCGTCGTCAACGCCAGCATCTCGGGAGAAACCACCAGCGGTGGTCGCAGCCGCCTCGATGCGGCGCTGGCCAAGCATCAGCCGCACATCGTGATCATCGCACTGGGCAGCAATGACGGCCTGCGTGGCCTGCCGATCACGACTATGCGCGACAATCTCCTGGCCATGACTGACAGCGCGCAAAAGAAAAGGGCCAAGGTACTCATCGTCGGCCAGCGCCTGCCGCCGAACTTCGGAACCTACGCGACGCAGTTCCACAGTACCTATGGCGACGTGGCCAGGATACGCAAGGCTGCTCTGGTGGACTTCCTGCTCGACGGCATCGCCGACCAGCCACGGCTGTTTCAGGCCGACAATCTGCACCCGACTGCCGAAGCCCAGCCCCGTCTGCTCGACAATGTCTGGCCGGGTCTTGAGCCACTGCTAAGGGCTCGCTAATGAAAGCCATGAGACACGGCATCGCCAGCGTTGGACGGATCGAAGACTACCGCCTGTTCGACGAGATCATTGACACCCGGACCCCGGCCGAATTTGCCGAAGACCACATCCCCGGCTCGATCAACTGCCCGGTACTTGACAATGAGCAGCGCATCGAAGTGGGAACGCTCTACAAGCAGCACTCCCCCTTCGAGGCCAAGAAGATCGGCGCCGCCTATGTTGCCGAGAACATTGCCCATCATCTGCGCACCAGCTTTCACGACCGCCCCAAAACATGGCGGCCGCTGATCGTCTGCTGGCGCGGCGGACAGCGCAGCGGCGCGATGACCCTGATTCTGCGCCGTGTCGGTTGGGATGCCCAGCAACTGGAAGGCGGCTACAAGTATTTCCGCAAGCTGGTGGTCGACAAGCTCGCCACATTGCCGCTGCAGATGAACTTCAAGGTCATCTGCGGTGCGACCGGCAGCGGCAAGAGCCGCGTCCTTCAGGCCTTGGCGGCACGCGGGGAACAGGTACTCGATCTGGAAGAGCTCGCCTGCCACAAGGGATCGGTGCTCGGCGTTCTGCCTGATTCGCCGCAGCCCTCGCAGAAAATGTTCGAGACCAGGCTGCTCGTCGCACTGCACGGCCTTGATCCGCAACGCCCGGTATATGTCGAGGCCGAAAGCCGCAGGATCGGCAGCATCCACCTGCCCAACGAGCTGCTTGAAACCCTGCGTGCCGGCGCCTGCATCAACATCGAAGCCGCGTTCGCGGCGCGCGTCGATTTCCTGCTGCGTGATTACGACTATTTCCTGAAGGCTCCCGACTGGCTCAACACGCGGCTCGACGAACTGCGCCATCTGCAAAGCCGCGCGACCATCGAACGCTGGCAGGGCTACACCGGAAACAGCCAGTGGCGTGCCCTGGTCAGTGAACTGCTCGAACTGCACTATGACCCGCTGTACAGGCGCTCGCAGAATCACAACTTCTCCGGAAGTGGCGCCCCGCAGACCTTCGCCAGCGACGATCTCTCGCCAACCGGCATCGATGCCCTGGCCAGACAGATCGTCGCTGCCGGAAACAAAACCTAAGAAAAGACTGAAGTATTCCAAATCCGTCATTCCGGCGAAAGCCGAATCCGACCGAAGGAAGTGCAGAGCCAGAAAAATCAACGAACTGGACCCCGGCACCCCAGGAGTACTTCCTCAAGACGGCTTCGCCTTACCTTCGGGGCGCTTTCGCCGGGGTGACGAATAAATCAGCAATTCCCTAACGGTATGAAATCAGGGGAATTTCCTGCAGACACGAACAAAATTGTGTGCTAGTTTGCTGATAGAAACCGACAAACAGTTGTAACTGTTTCCCCAAGGTGAATTGCCATGCAAGAACAACACTATCTCACCAGTCTTTTCGAACCCAAATCAGTGGCCGTCATCGGTGCCTCAGAGCGCGAGAATTCAGTCGGCAACGTCCTTTTCAAAAACATCCTCGAGTCGGGGTACAAAGGGCGTCTTTATGCAATCAACCCGAAGCACGAAACCATTCAGGGCGTACAGGCCTACAAGTCGATTGAAGAGATTGGTGCCCGCGTCGAACTGGCGATCATCGCCACCCGCCCGCAAACCGTCCCCGAGATCGTCGAACAATGCGGTCGTAGCAGCATAAAGCACGTCATCATCATCACGGCAGGCTTTGCTGAGGCCGGCCATTCGGGTGCAGCGCTTGAGCGCAAAACTCTGGAAATCGCCCGCAGCTACGGCGTACGGGTTCTCGGCCCCAACTGCATGGGAATCATCCGCCCCGATCTTGGCCTCAACGCGACCTTTGCCCGCATAAATGCCAGCGTCGGCAATCTGGCACTGGTTTCACAATCCGGGGCCATGTGCTCTGCCGTTCTGGACTGGGCGGCGGCCAATAAAGTGGGCTTCTCCAGCGTCATTTCGCTGGGCAGCACGGCCGATGTCGATTTCGGCGAGATTCTCGATTACCTGGTCTGCGACAACCGCACGCACTACATCCTGCTCTATATCGAGGGCATCCGCAACGCTCGGCGCTTCATGAGCGCCCTGCGTTCAGCCGCGCGGATCAAACCCATCATCCTGCTCAAGGCCGGTCGCCATGCCGCCGGTTCGGCGGCGGTCAAAGTGCACTCGGGCATGCTTGCCGGATCCGACTCGGTATTCGATGCCGCAGTGCGGCGCGCCGGCGTTGTGCGGGTCAAGAACGTCGGCCAACTGTTCTACGCTTCCAAGGCTCTGGCGTCAAAATTCTGTCCACTGGGCAAACGCCTGGCCATCATCACCAACGGCGGCGGGCCCGGTGCCATGGCGGCGGACCGCGCCGGAGACATGGCCATCCCGCTGGCCGAGCTTTCACCCGCGACGATGAAGTCACTCAACGCCACACTGCCCACAACCTGGTCGCAAAGCAATCCGATCGATATCGTCGGCGACGCAACCCCCGAACGCTATCGCGACGCAATTCTTGCCGTGGCCGAGGACGAGGGCGTGGATGGCATCCTGGTCATTCTTTCGCCGCAGGCCATGACGCAACCGATGCAAGTGGCACAAGGCTTAATCGCGGTCAGCGAACAAACCTCGAAGCCCATCATTGCCTGCTGGATGGGCGAGGAGCAGGTCCTCGAAGGGCGCACGGCACTGGAGAATGCCGGCATCCCGGCGTTCCGCATGCCCGAGACCGCTGTTGAACTCTATTACCACATCTCGACCTACTACCGGAACCAGAAGCTTCTTCTGCAAACGCCGGAGGCCACCTCGCACCTGACCCGACAGGAAACCGAGGGCGCCAAGATGCTGATCGAGGCGGTATTGCAGGAGCGCCGCAAAGTGCTTTCGGAAATGGAGTCGAAAGCCGTTCTGCGTGCCTTCCGCATCCCGGTGGCGCAAACCATGGTCGCCCGCACCCCGACCGAATCTTTATTGCTGGCCGAACAAATTGGCTTCCCGGTGGCCATGAAGGTCGACTCGCCGGATATCGTGCGCAAAAGCGAAGCCGGCGGTGTCCGGCTCAATATCACTACGGCGCCGTCAGTCCGCAACGCCTACCATGACATCATCGAAACGGTTCAGAGAAAGCATCCTGACGCACGTATCAACGGCGTTTCGATCGAACCTTACCTGGCCCGTCCGAATGGCCGTGAACTGATGATCGGTGTCATTCGTGACCCGATCTTCGGGCCCATCATCACCTTCGGTTCCGGGGGGACCGAAGTCGAAATCTTCAGCGACCGTGCGGTTGCGCTGCCACCGCTCAACCGCTTCCTGGCTCAGGATCTGATCCGTTCGACGCGTGCCGCCAAGCTACTCGGCGAATTCCATAACATGCCCGCAATCAACATGGAAGCGCTGGAAGAAGTATTGCTCAACATCTCCGAAATGGTGTGCGAACTGCCCTGGTTGCAGGAACTCGATCTCAACCCGCTGATCGTCGACGAAAACGGCGCCATTGCCGCCGACGCCCGGATTGTCATCGATTACGCGCCCACCACCGGCGACCGCTATTCGCACATGGCCATCCACCCCTATCCGTCACACCTGATAGAGGAATGGGAACAGCCGGATGGACGCACCATTACCATCCGTCCGATCCGTCCGGAAGATGCCGAGATGGAGCAGAACTTCGTCAAGCGCCTCTCCGACGAGAGCAAGTATTACCGTTTCATGGACACCCTGCGCGAACTCACGCAATCCATGCTGGTACGCTTCACCCAGATCGACTATGACCGTGAAATGGCGCTGGTCGCCACCCTGCCCGGAGAAAGGGGCAAGGAGACTCAAATCGGCGTGGCGCGCTACGTCACCAACCCCGACGGGGAAACCGTGGAATTCGCACTGGCCGTTGCCGACGACTGGCAGATGCATGGTGTCGGACGCAAACTGATGACCATGCTCATCGATGTGGCACGGCAGAAAGGTTACCGCGCCATCGTTGGCGACGTGCTGGCAATGAACTCCAAGATGTTCCGGCTGATGACCACGCTCGGCTTCACGATTCATCCGCACCACGAAGACCCTGCCGTCAAACGCGTGGTGTGTTCCCTGCACAGCCAGGGGAAATAGCTATTCGTTTCCCCAAGCAAGAGTCCAAGGCCCCGTTGCCTGCGTGGGAATGACTGATTTTGACGCCTTGCGTTAACTAAACGGCGGTTGCCAGGCACCGTGACCTGACGCGTCATATAATAGGCAGCGATTGATCTCGGAAGCCCCCCGACCGAATGTCACAGCCCAAAGAAATTCCTACGCGCAACAAGGAACGCACCCGCAGCCTTATCCTCGCGGCGGCGACCGAAGAATTCTCCCAAAAAGGGTTTGCCGGCGCACGCATCGAAAGCATCGCCGAGCGTTCCGGGTCGAATAAACGCATGCTGTATTACTACTTTCAGAACAAGGAAG
>CAIVZW010000730.1 GCA_903910495.1 uncultured beta proteobacterium | reverse complement strand
CGCCTTGAGCGGCACTCCGGCATCCATCAGCGCCAGCGAAGAGCCGCAGACCGAAGCCATCGAACTTGAGCCATTGGACTCGGTGATTTCAGAAACCACGCGCATGGTGTAGGAGAAGTCTTCTGCTTTCGGCAGTACGGCGATCATCGCCCGCTTGGCCAGACGACCGTGGCCGATTTCGCGACGCTTGGGCGTACCGACGCGACCGCATTCACCGGTAGCATAGGGCGGGAAGTTGTAATGCAGCATGAAGCGCTCGCGGTATTCGCCGGCCAGCGCATCGATGATCTGCTCGTCACGACCGGTGCCCAGCGTGGCCACCACCAGCGCCTGCGTTTCGCCCCGGGTAAACAATACCGAACCATGGGTGCGCGGCAGAACGCCCGCGCGGATGGCGATCGGACGCACGGTACGCGTATCGCGACCGTCGATGCGCGGCTCGCCGGCCAAGATACGGCTACGCACGATTTTGGCTTCAACGTCGAAAAACAGGTTGTAAACGGTAGCGGCATCCGGCGCACCTTCACCAGCCGTCAGCACGTCAATCGCATTACGCGTGATGTCCTTGATGCGCTGCGTACGCAGTTGCTTGCTGGTAATGTGAAAGGCTTCCTGCAGATCGGCTTCCACCAGTGCGTTGAGTTTGGCAACGAGTTCCTCGTTCTTGGCAGCCGGCGCCCAATCCCACTCCGGCTTGCCGGCTTCTTCAACGAGCTCGTTGATGGCATTGATCACCACTTGCATCTGATCATGACCATAAACCACGGCACCGAGCATGACTTCCTCGGACAATATGTCGGCTTCGGATTCAACCATCAGCACCGCCGATTGCGTTCCGGCCACGACCAGGTTGAGCTGGCTGCTCTTGAGCTGGGTCAGCGTCGGGTTGAGCACATACTGGCCGTCGATATAACCGACGCGCGCCGCACCGAGCGGACCGTCGAACGGGATGCCGGAAACCGCCATGGCGGCGGAAGCACCGATAATGGCCGGGATATCCGGGTCGACCTCTGGGTTGAGCGAGACCACCATGGCCACCACCTGCACTTCGTTGAAGAAGCCTTCGGGGAAGAGCGGGCGCAACGGACGGTCAATCAGTCGCGAAGTCAGGGTTTCCTTTTCCGACGGGCGACCCTCGCGCTTGAAGAAACCTCCGGGAATGCGGCCGGCGGCATAGGTCTTTTCAATGTAATCGACGGTCAGCGGGAAAAAATCCTGCCCCGGCTTAAGTGACTTGTTGCCAACCACAGAGACCAGCACGACGGTGTCATCCACCGAGACCATGATGCAGGCACCCGCCTGACGGCCGATTTCACCGGTTTCCAGGGTAACCTGATGTGCTCCATAGGTGAACGTCTTTTTGGCGATAGTAAACATTTTTTCCTCTCTCAATAGTTCAACGCACGTACCCACGACACCGATACGCAATTTAACAACGGGCCAATATGGCGAAAAGCTGTAAAAACAAAAACAGCGACACAACCCTCAAGGGGCTGGCCGCTGTTCTTCATTCGAATCGTCCCACTCCTAACCGCACAGCGGTTCGGCAGGCAGGCTTACTTACGCAGACCGAGACGGGCAATCAACGCACGATAGGAATCGGCGTTGGTGCGCTTCAGGTAATCGAGCAATTTTCGACGACGGCTCACCATGCGCAACAGACCGCGCCGTGAATGGTGATCCTTGACGTGCTCTTTGAAGTGACCGGTCAGGTCGTTGATACGTGCGGTGAGCAAAGCCACCTGGACTTCGGATGAACCGGAGTCACCTGCAACACGCTGGAAATCGGTCATGATCTG
>CAIVZW010000729.1 GCA_903910495.1 uncultured beta proteobacterium | reverse complement strand
GTCACCACGCTGTTGTTCGAATGCAGGTCTATTCCGCTATAGTTCATCTTCGGCCTCCTGTGGTTAAGCAAGTTCGCAAACTCACTTTAACCCCACCGCCTCACCAGCGGTGGGAGGCCGGCTAGATGATATTCAGGCTCACCCCGAGGGCATTTCTTCGGGTGAGCTTCGCTAACCCTCAGGGCACACCACGAACGGGTTTTTAAGCTATCACCCGAAGGGTGAAACACCCGTTCGCCCTGAGCAGCCCGCACAGCGGGCGTGTCGAAGGGTACGTTATCTTTCAACTGCGGTTTTTAGGATCAATCGACGCGGCTGGCGCTGAGCTTGTAGTTCATGCGGGTATCCCGGCTGTCGAAACGACCGTCCGCGGTTTCGACTTCGGGGTAAATCAGGAAGGGCAGGGTGGGTCCGCTCGAACCGCGCAAGCGGATGTCCTGCGCGGCATTGAAAGCGATCCAGTTCATCTCCCAGAAACCGAACAGCAACTTTTTCAGCACGGTCAGTTTGGCATCGCCCGGGCCAAGGCGTTCATCGCGTATGGCCTGGCGAACATCGGACGGGTTGACCGGAATCCAGCCGTAACCCGGGGTGTAGAATTCGGCACGGCAGTGCTGCTCCTTGCTCAGATCGCCGCTGACGCCGAGGCTGCCAAAGAGTCGTGAACTGTCGATGCGCAGCCCGAATACCGGACGCGCCGGCAGGCCGATGGAACGGCACAGGCCGACGAAGAGCAGGGCAATGTCCATACTCCTTCCGCTCAGGTCTCCGCTTTCGAGCATGCGGCCGATATCGGTATGGCCGACGCCCAACGAGAGCGGATTGTACGCGGCATTTTCCACGACCCATTCGTAAATGGCCTTGCCCAGAGCCACTGGATCCTTGATGCGGCCGATGGCGCGTTCTGCCGTGCGCCGGACAATGCCGTCGAGGGGGACGAGGTCGGTCGACTGCAGGCAGCGGCGGAGGACTTCGGTGCGTTCGGCCACCGCGCCGCGGCGGGTAATGTCGAAATGGCGATCCTGCGTGGCGATCTGGCTGACGATCTGCAGTTGCGGGTTGGCTGTGCCCTCCGCCCAGTCGGCGTAGAAGACTTCCATTTCCGCAACCGGGTCGCGATAGATGCCGGCATTCTCAAAATTGCCCTGCCAATTGTGGCCCAGCGATCGTTCCCAGAGGGTGTCCTTGTACTGGGCCAGCGGCAGCCAGATGCGCGCCTTGCCATTGATCTGATTGAGGGCAATGGTCGAACGGATATCGTAGGTTCGCCATTGCGCCAGCGGTTCATCCGGCAGGCTGATGACATTGCGGATTTCGGCCGGTGCTGCGGCCGGCTCAGGATTTATTGACGCCTTTGTTGCCGTTGATTTTGCCGCAGGCTTAGTTACGGCCTTCTTTTTGGCTGCATACGCCGGCGCCGAGGCGAGCAGCGAGAGAACTGCCGAGGCAGCGAGGAAGTCTCGTCGTTTCAATCGACTCTCCGGTAAGCGTTGGATTCAGTCTGCGCGGGTTCTGCGCGACGAATCCGTGAGCTAAAACGACTGAGCCGTGTCACAGGACACGGCTCGATGAAGTGGAAAAATTATAACACTTCAGCCGCGTAATCGGCGAGACGGGAACGTTCGCCGCGTTGCAGGGTAACGTGGCCGGAGTGCTCCCAGCCCTTGAAACGGTCGACCACGTAGGTCAGGCCGGAACTGCCCTCGGTCAGGTAAGGCGTGTCGATCTGCGCGATGTTGCCCATGCACACCACCTTGGTTCCGGGCCCGGCGCGGGTGATCAGCGTTTTCATCTGTTTCGGCGTCAGGTTCTGCGCCTCGTCGATGATCAGGAACTTGTTGAGAAAGGT
>CAIVZW010000728.1 GCA_903910495.1 uncultured beta proteobacterium | reverse complement strand
GTCACCACGCTGTTGTTCGAATGCAGGTCTATTCCGCTATAGTTCATCTTCGGCCTCCTGTGGTTAAGCAAGTTCGCAAACTCACTTTAACCCCACCGCCTCACCAGCGGTGGGAGGCCGGCTAGATGATATTCAGGCTCAGACCGAACGGAGTCTATTCATTGTCAGGTCGGATCAAAGGCTGGCAACGGAAGGGCAGATGATCCGCCGCCTCATCCCGGTACGCTTCAAACGCGCTGCCCTGCTGTTCCAGATGCCGGCCGATCAGCTTGCGCATCGCCGGATCGGCGATCCAGTGCATGGAATGCACCAGGGTCGGTGTGAAGCCGCGCGCGATCTTGTGCTCGCCGCCGGCACCGGGTTCGAAGCGCTGCAAACCCTCGCGCAGGCAGTAGGCGATTCCCTGATAGAAGCAAAGTTCGAAATGCAGGCTGTGGTAGTTGCCGCTGCAACCCCAGTAGCGACCGTAAAGCGCTTCGTTGCTGCGGAAACACAGCGACAGCGCAACCGGTTCAAGTCCGTCCCGCGCGATGAAGAGCACCATAGACCGACCCAGGGTCTGTGCCAGCTCGGAAAAACACCCGGGCGAAAATACTGCATGGTTGTTGAACTTGTCGAAGGTCGAGGCATAGAGCGCGTGCAGTACCGGCCACTCGGCCGCATCGATCTCATCGCCGTGGCGTACCTCGATGGCCAGGCCACTCTCCTGTACGCGTCGCCGCTCGGCCCTGACCTTGCGCCGCTTCTCGGCGGTAAAGGTCGCCAGATAGTCGTCGAAGTCGTGACAGTCGCCGGCCAGCCAGTGAAACTGCACGTTATGGCTGGTCAGCAGCCCCGCACCTTGTAACTCCACCGTATCGCCGCCGTCCGGAAATGCCACATGCCATGACGAGGCCATGGACTCCGTCGCCAGAGCCAGCGCCCCATCGATCAGCGCCTGGCGGATTGCGGGTGCGTCCGCCCCCTCGGCCACCAGCATCCGGGGCCCGGCGGCCGGCGTATGCGGCAATCCGCTCAGCAGCTTCGGGTAATACACCCGGCCGAGTTGCCGGTAAGCGTCCGCCCACGACCAGTCATGGATGAAGTCGCCGTGGGAATTGAAGCGTACATAGAGCGGCAGCAGGCCGACTACCGCCCTGTGCTCGTCGCTCGCCACCAGGTGGTGTGCCACCCAGCCGTACTCAATTCCCGCTGCTCCGTGCCGCTCAAGTATCGCCAGAAAGTCGGCATTCAGGAAAGGATGCTGCGGCGGGCAGAGACGAGCCCATGCCTCGCGCGGGATGGCATCGGCTGACGGCCGAGATGTGATGGTGATGGCGGGCATTGTGGGGGTCAGTGGCAAGTCTATCTGAACCGCAGAGCGGCGCTTTGGTTCCCTGTCCGGATTCACCTTGCCAACGCACGGAAACGCTTGTATGAAAGTCAAACGCTTGGGAGAATGCGTTCATCGACACACGTGAAGAAAAGACGACATGAGCCAAGCCCTGCCCGCATTGACCTTGCTCGAAGCCCGCATCCTTGGCGTGCTGGTGGAAAAGGAAAAGACGACGCCGGACGCCTATCCGCTGACCCTGAACAGTCTGTCTTCCGGCTGCAATCAGAAGAGTTCGCGCGATCCGGTGATGAGTGTCAGCGAAAGCGAGATTCAGACTGTGCTTGAGGAATTGCGCCGCCGCGTGCTGGTTCTGGAAACCTACGGTGCCTCGGGTCGGGTATTGCGTTATGCGCAGAATTTCGGAAAATGCTATGGCCTGCCGGCGGCCAGTGTCGCCTTGCTGGCGATTCTGATGCTGCGCGGCCCGCAGACTGTCAGCGAGATGCGCGCCAATTGCGAGCGGCTGTACCGCTTCGACGATGCCTCGTCCGTTGAAGCCTATCTGGATGAGCTTGCGGCGCGCAGCAGCGGCGCGCTGGTGACCCGCTTGCCAAAACAGCCCGGATCTCGCGAATACCGCTGGACGCACCTGTTGTGCGGGGAACCGGTACTGCTGGCGGATCAAGGCAGCGCACCCGAGGGCGGATCGAGCAGCAACGCCGCGCTGGAAGAGCGGGTTGCCCGGCTCGAGCAGGAACTTGCCGAATTGCGTTCCGAAATCAGCCAGATCACCGGTAAGATTGCCGGCTTGTCATAGCATTTCCTGACCTTGCCATCACATTCCAAACAAGAAAATCGACATTACAGGGGGTTTCATGCCAGACACTCAGCGACAGGATAATACTCGGGACGAGCAGATCGCAGTCACGCTCAAGCTTGATCCGAAGGTGTATGAATTCTTCAGGCAGAAAGCGCAAACGGCTGGCGTCGGCATCGAATCCTATCTGGGCAGCACGCTTTCCATCGTCCTGGGGTGCCGCGCGTTCAGCAAGATGTCGGTCTGCTCGCCGCAGTTTCCCGGAGAAGGCTGCGCTACGGATGACGCAAAATAGCCCCCGGATCTCAAATATTCATTGATGCCTTGCAGACTGCGCCAGTCTCTTGATGACGCCGACGCCAGACCCCGACCAGATCGCTGCCCTGACGCTGGACCATTACAACCAGCGCGCCGAGGCTTTCCGCGAAGGTACGCGCGGTCACGATGTACGCCAGAACATGGATGCATTGCTGCGTAATATCCCCGGCGCAGCACCATTCACGATTCTCGATTTCGGCTGCGGACCGGGTCGCGATCTGAAAGCTTTCGCCGGTCTCGGCCACTCGCCGATCGGTCTCGATGGCGCCGAATG
>CAIVZW010000727.1 GCA_903910495.1 uncultured beta proteobacterium | reverse complement strand
TTCGCCTTTCTCTGCGATTCTTCTGCGGCTCTGCGGTGGGTGTCATAGTTCCAAATGCAATCGCCCTGAGGAAGATTCGAAATGGTTCAACGTCGAGCTATTGCTGTATAGTATTGACGCAAACTGCGTTCGTGGACGTTCAGGTGCGTGCGCAGGACTCCAACCGAAGGGGAACTCTGGAGGCAGGAATTGGCTCAAACTGCAAATCTGAGTGGCATCAAGGTGATGATCATCGATGACAGCAACACGATCCGGCGTAGTGCGGAGATTTTTCTCGTCCAGGCTGGATGTCAGGTGGTGCTCGCCGAGGATGGCTTTGACGCGCTGGCGAAAATCGCTGATCATCAACCTGCCGTCATTTTCTGCGACATCATGATGCCGCGGCTCGATGGCTACCAGACCTGCGCCCTGATCAAGAAAAACCAGCGTTTCCGCAACACGCCGGTGATCATGCTTTCTTCCAAGGATGGCCTGTTTGATCGTGCACGCGGTCGCATGGTCGGATCCGACCAATACCTGACCAAACCATTTACCAAAGACAGTCTGCTGCAATCGGTCGCAACCTTTGCGCCGCCGTCAGCCTGAGGCAGTATTTGCCTGTTATCAAGGAAAATCAGGGAGTTATCGCCATGCCCGTCAAGAAAATCCTCGTCGTCGACGATTCGCCAACCGAGCGTCACGTACTTGTCGAACTGCTGACCAAAGGCGGCTATCAGGTCACGACGGCCGAGAATGGCGAAGAGGGTATCGCGAAAGCAAAATCCGAATTGCCCGACCTGATCCTGATGGACGTCGTGATGCCAGGCCTCAATGGTTATCAGGCCACACGGACGCTGACCCGCGACGAAAAGACCAAGCATATTCCGGTCATCGTGTGCACCTCCAAAGGTCAGGAAACCGACAAGATATGGGGCCTGCGTCAAGGCGCTCAGGACTACCTGGCAAAGCCGATCAATGGTGAAGAGTTGCTGGCCAAGATCGCTGCCCTATAAACATCACTACGTATGGCAAAAAGAGGCAGCCTCCGCGAGTTTCAGGCGCACCTGGCAACGAGGCTTGCCGGTGCGGGTGAGCGCAACGCCGCCGGTCTGCTTGGCATCCAGGCCGGTGCTGACTACTGGCTGCTCAGCCTCGCCGATTCCGGCGAAATCATTCCGCTAACCCCGCTGGCCAGTGTGCCCCTGACCAAGCACTGGTTTGTCGGGATCGCCAATATCCGGGGGAATCTCTATTCGGTTGCCGACTTCTCCGCTTTTCAGGGCAAGGAAGCGACCCCGCAAAATGCCAGTTCGCGGTTGCTGCTGATCGGTACTCGTCATGGCAACAATGCGGCGCTGCTGGTCACCCGGATGCTCGGGCTGCGCAACATGGAGGCGCTGACCCCCGTAGCGGCCGATCCGAATGCGCCGGCATGGGCACGTGAGGCCTATACCGATAACGAAGGACGGCGCTGGAAAATGCTGAATGTTCGAGAACTCCTGGCGGATGACCGTTTCATGGACATTGGCGCTTAAACATGAATGCCGTGACAGAATTCGATGTCGGCCCGCTGACCTGGGTCAAGAGCGAGATTGACCTCGCTCTGGAACGTGCCGACCAGGCGCTGCAGCACTACACAGCCAGCGTTGTCGCCGGCACCGGCGACCTCACGCAGATCAAGTTTTGCCGTACGCACCTGCACCAGGTCCAGGGCGCCCTGACGATCGTCGGCCTGGATGGCGTAATGCAGTTTGCCCAGGCGGTGGAAGCCATGCTCGAGTCGATCGAGCAACAGATCCGGCCAGCCGGCGAAACCTCCATCGCGCTTGCACAACGCACGCTGGCGGCCATCGGGCACTATCTTGATGACCTGATCAACGGCCAGCCGAACCAGCCTCTGCGTCTCTTGTCGCTTTACCGCGAGGTCCAGGAAGCACGTGGTGTGGCACACGTTGCTGCCTCCGATCTTTTCTTTCCTGATTTGAGCGTACGTCTTCCGCGTCGTGAATCGGCCGCCATCAAATTGTCGCAGAACGAATTCCAGCGCTTCCTGCGCCAGGAGCGCGCCCGTTTCCAGCGCGGATTCCTGGCCTGGTTACGCGCGCCGCAGGATCGCAGCGGTGTCAGTGAAATGCTGGCGGCCGTCAAGCACATTGAAGCCACACAGGAGCTGGCAACGGCCCGCTCTTTCTGGTGGATTGCCACCGGCTTTCTCTGCGCACTGGCCGAGGGGGCCTTGCCGGAAGAAACGAATATCAAGCAGTTGTGCGTACGCATCGACCTGCAGATTCGCCGCCTGTTTGAGGGATCCAGAAACGTTGCCGAGCGCCTGATGCGCGATGCGCTCTATTTTGTTGCCAATGCCGACAGCAACAGCAATGCGGTGCAGCAGGTCAAGAATACCTATCAGTTGCAAGCCATCATCCCGACGACGGAAACAACGGCCCCGGCCCCGAAGGAAACTGTTCGCCGCAAGTTGCGCGAAGTCATCACGTCCACCGAGGAAGCCTGGAACAAGTACTGCGCGGGGACCGCGCAGTCATTACCGGTATTCAGGGAGCATGCCAATACCCTGTCCGCCTTTGTCGAACAGCTTGGCCATACCGATTTCCGTCGTCTGGCCCAAGCCATTGCGGCGGCGGCCAACTGGTTGTCGGAAGACAGTACCCGGCATTCGGAAGCGCTGGCGATGGAAATCGCAACGGCGATCCTGCTCACCCAGAACGCCCAGGAAAATTTCCAGCGACTCGGAAGCGATTTCGCGCACCAGGTCGATGTCACCGTGGCACGGATTCATGGCTGCATTGCCGGGACGCCGCCGCAGCCCGGATCCGAAATCCCCTTGCTTGACGAGATGTCGCGCCAGGCGCAGGAAAAACTGCTGGTCGGACATGTGGCCAAGGAGATTCAGAGCAATCTCGGACAGATCGAGCAAGTGCTCGACGGTTTCTTCCGCGATGCCGACAAGCATGCCGAACTCGAAAGCCTGGAAACGCCGTTGCGCCAGGTGGCCGGAGCCTTGAGCATGATGCGCTACGACGGAGCAGCGGTGGCCTTGCGCGAATGCGCGGCTGAGATCAAGCGTTTTGCGGACCCCGGATACGTGCCCCTGGAAAGCGATTTCGAGGGCGTCGCCAATCAGCTGTCGATGATCGGCTTCTTTATCGATTCGCTGCAACATGGCAGCGTCGACTTCGAGAGTTTTGTCAGGAACATGCAGCCCGGTCCGGAACAGGTGAGTGAAGCGTCTGAAGAAGACGAGTCCGGCCTGACGGTCGAACAGGAAGTCGAGCAGCAGAAGATCGAAACCCATGCGCTGCTTAACGCGCTCAAGGAACAGCCGGGTGATGCCGGATTGCGCGAGGAAATCAGGCACAATCTGACGGCGCTGAAAAACGATGCCGATCTGGTTGCCGACTCTGCCCTCGGCGAACAGACCAAGGCCATGCTCTCGGCGCTGGAAGCAGGAGAGGATGCTCCACCACAGCTTGACCTGGCCATGGCCACGCTCAAGCCGGAACTGACGGAATCGCTCAAGCCGTCAGCACAAACAATCCAGCTTTCACAGGCCAGCAACGAAGAACTCGACGCCGAACTGCTGGGCATCTTCCTTGAAGAAGCCAGCGAAGTGCTGGTCACGATCAACGAAAGCCTTCAGCTTCTGAGAGATCAGGCGCATGACGTTGAATTGCTGACCACGATCCGGCGTTCCTTCCACACCCTCAAGGGCAGCGGGCGGATGGTCGGCCTCAAGGACATCGGCGAGACGGCCTGGGCCGTGGAGCAGACACTCAACCTCTGGCTGCGGCAAGAACTGGAAGTCGGCCTGCCCCTGTTCAATCTGATCGAACAGGCGCACGCCGTTTTTTCCGCCTGTGTCCAGCATCTGGAAACACGCTCCGGAACTGTTCCTGATCCGCGCGCGCTGGTCGCGCTTGCCGAATCCCTGCGGCGCAGCAGCGAAGACAAGCCTGGCGCACCAGGGCCGGCAACCGTGTCCGCAGCGCCAGGCCCCGGCCTGGAGAACGTGATCCCCTTTGAGGCTTCTCTGCCCCCTGAGCAACTGCTTCATAGCGCAGAGATCATCACTTTAGGATTTCCGCCTGCATCGCCGCCCAGGACTGACGATGGCGATTTCACCATTGATCTCGATACGGCAGATATCCCAGATTTCGATTTCGACGCTGAA
>CAIVZW010000726.1 GCA_903910495.1 uncultured beta proteobacterium | reverse complement strand
TACCGGCCAGCGGCTGGCACTGATGTCGTTCAGAACAGTTCATCAAAAGCACGACGGACAAGCTCCCGCGTTCAGGAAACACAACCAGTACCGGGCGCATCATCGCGCGCAGAAGTCAGGCATCAGCAGACTGGCAAAGTTGGGCATTATAGCGTTCTCAAATCCCGCGAGCAAACGGAAACACCGCTCTAATTATGTCATTCGTGTTTTTTCAATGGGGAAATATTTTGTCTTGAGCATGCCGGTCAAGGGCCTATTCCGGAGCTTTCGAATCGATGGAAATCGTTACCGGTCCATCATTGACCAGATGGATCTGCATGTCGGCACCGAAAACGCCGGTCGGCACCTGGCGCCCAAGATCGGCCTCCAGTTGGCGGACAAAGCGCTCAAACAGCGGCTGCGCGGCCTCCGGGCGCGCCGCGCGGCTCCAGGAAGGGCGATTGCCTTTTCTTACCGAGGCCAGAAGCGTGAATTGACTGACCGCCAGCAGCTCGCCGCCCACGTCAACGATGCTGCGGTTCATCACCCCGGCGGCATCGGGAAAAATCCGCAAGCGGGTCAGTTTGGACGAAAGCCAGACGAGATCTGCCTCGCTATCGTTCTCTTCGACCCCGGCCAGGACCAGCAAGCCCATTCCAATGGCAGCGACGACTTCGCCCGCGACTTCGACCCGCGCCGAGACGACGCGCTGCACGATCACCCTCACGACTGACCTCCGTCATTGATGCCTTTGGCCGCTTCATGGCCCGTATCGTGTCGCTGCCAGCGCACGGTATGCAGGCCTGATTCGGGCTGCAGGGTGACATGCGAGATGCCCTGATGCAGCAGGACATGCTTCGCCGCCGCAAGAACTTCCGGCCACTGCGCAAAACCCTCGACGACCAGATGCGCCGACAGCGCGATGCGACTCGACGACAGCGTCCAGACATGCAGATCATGTACCGACCTGACACCCGGAACCGCCGCCAGCGCCCGACCGATATCTTCGACAGAAAGATGCGCCGGCACTCCCTCCAGCAGCGCGCGCAATACTTCCCGCAGCAGACGCAGGCTGGAACCGAGCACCAGCACGCAGATCAGCAGGGAGAGCAAGGGATCGATGGGCGTCCAGCCAGTAAAAACGATCACCGCCCCGGCCACCAGCGCCGCTACCGAACCAAGCAGATCGCCCATTACGTGCAACAGCGCACCACGCGTATTCATTGTCTGCTCGCCGTGCATGAGCAGCCAGGCGACGCCGATATTGATGCCAAGACCGATGATCGCGACCAGCGTCACGGCCTCGCCATTGATTGTCGCCGGTTCAAGAAAGCGATGGATTGCGGTTACCGAAATCGCGACCACCACCAGCACCATGAACAGGACGTTAAGCAGGGCCGCCAGCGTTTCCACGCGCCCCAGACCATAAGTGTGCCGCGGCGAAGGCGGACGCCTGGCCAGCATAGCGGCAAACGCCGCCAAACCGAGCGAAGCACTATCGGTAACCATGTGCCCGGCGTCACCGAGCAGCGCCAGTGAACCTGACCAGAACCCGGTCATCGTCTCGACCGCTGCAAAGCCGAGGGTCAGCAGCAGCGCCCAGATCAGGCGTGGGCCAGCATCCGGAGGATGATGGTGACTGTGGCTGTGTTGATCGTGATCGCTCATGGCAGGCATTATAGGGGCCGGAGGGCACCTTGCGCCTTACCCGTCAAGGGTAGTTGCTCGCGGGATTGCGCAGACTGGCCCTGATAATGCCGAGGGTCGACACCCGTATCCCGGTACGCTTCCATCAAAGGATTTCGGCACCTGCCGCACGCAGCCCTTCCACAGCCTCCTCGCCACCATGCAGGATATTGAAGACACCACCCGGAAAACCGCAACGGCCGGTCAGTTCGGCCAGCGCAAAAAGTGCTGAGGGTGCCTCCGGGCTGGGCCTGACAACAACAGTCGCACCTGCCATCAAAGCAGGAACAGCGAATTGCAAGGCGCTGAGCAGCGGCATCGCCGTATCGCCAACAACGCCAAGCACACCTGCAGCATTGCCAGCCACCGCCGCACGCAATAGCGCCACTGCGGCACTTACTTCGGCAGCCGCCGCATCACCGTCCTTGCCGGTTTCCTCGGTAATCAGTCTGGCAAAATGGTCGGCGTAACCCGCCAGTGCTTCTCCCAAGGCGGCGAACCAGGTTGAGCGCAGCGCGGCGTCATGCGCCGCCCACGGCAGCAGAGCGACCTGCGCCGCCGCGACTGCTGTTCGCGCTGCAGCGGCACCGCACAGCGGGGTCCGCCGCAATATCTTGCCGCTAGCAGGGCTACGCACGTCCAAAAAAGCCGGAGCCATCGTGAGATAAGCGTGCCCGTTGATCCAGAGCGGAATCGCCAGCGGATCGTCAAGTTGAAGCATTTCACTCCTTTGCGGGCAGGTAACGAACAGAGCCATGCGCATGATGGTAAAATATTGTACCAACCAGCTGTGACCAATGACCCCGCGTCCGATCGGGCGGAACGTGTGATGTTATTCTCACGCAGGATAAAATAAAAGGTTCAGGACAAACGCAATGGCTGAGCAGCAAACTGAAAAGGGGTCTATCCAGGTTATCGAGCGCATGATGTCATTGCTCGACGTGTTGGCCAACACCACGGAACCGGCAACGCTCAAGTTACTGGCGCAGGCCACGGGACTGCATCCCTCGACGGCGCATAGAATTCTGGCCGTGATGACCCAGTCACGCCTTGTTGAACGTCAGGATGCGAGCACCTACGCTCTCGGCATCCGTCTTCTTGAACTCGGCAACATCGTCAAGTCGCGGATCAACATGCGTGGAATCGCCCTGCCCTTCATGCAAACCCTGCACGAAAGAATTGGCGAAGCGATCAATCTGGGCATTCGCGACAACGACGAAATCATCTACGTTGAGCGCACCTCGAGCGGTCGTGCATTAGTGCGCGTCGTCTATCTGGTCGGAGGACGTGCGCCCCTGCACCTGACTTCGCTCGGAAAATTGTTTCTTGCTTCTGAGAGTGCTGCAAATGTTCGCGCCTATGCCAAGCGCACCGGTCTGCCTAGCAAGACGCCACATTCATTGACCCATCTGGGCGCCCTGGAAAAGGAACTCGAGCAGGTTCGCCGGCACGATCTGGCCTACGACAACGAAGAAGCAGAACTCGGCCTGCGCTGTGTCGCCTCGCCGATCCGCAACGAGGAAGGGGCAATCGTCGCCGGACTTTCCATCTCGGCCCCGACGGACAGACACCAACCGGGCTGGGCGGTTCAGATCAAGGAAACGGCTGACGAGATTTCACGCGCCCTGGGTTACCGCCATCCGCTCGCCGGGTAATGACCCGAAAAAAAGCCACGCATGCGCCGTGGCTTTTTCTTGAGTTCCTCTACCGCAATCAACCCCGGCCAGGCACAACTTTCCGCGCCAGTGCAGCATGCGTCGATGGCTTGCGCGACACCTGCGTGTGCGTCTGAGCACTCTCCATCCAGCGCTTGATCCGGTTGGCATCGCCCACACGGGTCAATCTGCCCACGGAATCAAGCAACACGATGACCACCGGCTGATCGGCAACACGGGCCTGCATGACCAGGCACTTGCCGGCTTCATGGATATAGCCGGTTTTGGAAAGGCCGACATCCCAGGCGGCGTTTTTCACCAGCGGATTGGTATTGCGATAGGCCAGTTCACGCCCGCCAATTTCCACTGTGGCCTCGGGCATGGTGGACAATTCCCGAATCAGCGGATAACGGTGCGCTGCAGCAACCATCTTCGCTAGGTCATGAGCGGTAGAGACATTATTGCTGTTCAACCCGGTCGGATCTTCAAAACGGGTATCTCTCATTCCAAGCGCTTGTGCCTTGATATTCATCGCCGCCAGAAACGCCGGCATTCCTCCCGGATAATGGCGAGCCAGCGCATTCGCTGCACGATTCTCCGAAGACATCAAGGCAAGCAGCAGCGCGGATTCCCGCGTCATGACCGAACCCACGTGCAGGCGCGAACGAGTGCCGCGCAGGGTGTCGACGTCGTCATCCGATATGGTGATGGGCGCTTGCAGGCCAGGCGAACTGTCCAGCACGACCATGGCCGTCATCAGCTTGGTGATCGAGGCGATCGGCGCAACCAGACTGGCATTTTTCTGGAACAGGGCATCACCTCCACCCAGGGCAATGACCAGCGCAGAACCGGATTGCACGGCCAGATTGTGCGTGACCTGCCACTGTTCGGAACTGCTTGGCGAACCCCTGCTGGAGAGTTTCTGCTGTGCCAGGAGCGAGGACTTGCCTTTCCTGGCGACCTGAACCGCCTTGGTCCTGGACACCGCCGGCTTGATCTTGCTTTTCTGCAAGACCAGCCTTGATTTGCCCTGTTCAACGGCTTGAGTGCTGCCGACGGCCACAAGACTGGCGCCCAGCAAGGCAACAAACAATGCTGTTTTCAGCGCAATCCGCATCAGTGGGCTCTCCGGCAAAAAACAAGGGTTACGGTAATTTTATACAAGTTTATCACCGGAACCATAAAAATCAATAAAAATAATCAGATAGCGCAACTACATGAGAAACAACATAAACCACGGGCATCCGTCAAGAAAATTCAAACTTCCTTGCGAATAACTTCCAATGCCTGTCAACTCATTGCGCGCCGAATCATAGCTGGATTAG
>CAIVZW010000725.1 GCA_903910495.1 uncultured beta proteobacterium | reverse complement strand
TGTCATGTAAATTACGTTCGACCCTGACAAGGATGTCGCCAATATCGCCAAGCATGGGGTGTCGCTTGCCCTTGCTGCGGAACTGGAATGGGAGTGGCTGCTGGTGAAGCCAGATACCCGTCGTGATTACGGCGAGCTGCGGATGGTGGGCTACGCCCCAATCGGACCACGGGTGTTTTTGTGTGATCTTTACGGATCGTGGGGAAGAACGTCGCATGATCAGTCTCAGGAAGGCGAATACGAGAGAGGTGAACTACTATGCAAGTCAAATCTAAGTCAGGACGGGCCTTCAAGTTGCCCACGCCCGCAGAAGAAGCCGCGATCAATACCGGGATTGCCGCTGACGTGGATACCTATGAGCTGACCGACAGGGATTTTGCACAACTGCGTCCTGTTGGTCGTCCCCGTGCGGCCGTAACCAAGGAACGAATTACCATCCGTTTATCGCGTGACGTGGTTGAGCAGTTCAGAGCAAGCGGTGAAGGCTGGCAAACCCGCGTGGATTCAGCCTTGAAAGATTGGCTGAAAACCCACTCCCCTGCGTAATCAGGGTGCCACTGTAGCGATATCCTGAATGTCTTCGTCACGAACCTGAGTGCTGACTGTGCTTCGGTGGCTTGTTGCTCCAGCTTTGTGCGCTTCCTGCGGAGGGTCGTAGCCAGGCGCTCGGCCAGCCGTGAAGGCATTTGACTGAATCAGTCGGCAGTGTATGTTGCTCCTTCATGTCGATGTAGGTCTTTGCTGCTTTTTCCCATTCAAGGCTTTGCTCAGTGTTGATGAGTAAAAGAACAGGAGAAATGTTTAAAGAGTAGGGTGCGCAAATTTCATTTTCGCACGCGGGGAAATGGCTGGACGATTGGTAGACCAAGGATGAAAGGCGCGCAACGCTTCGCGTTTCAAGCCCTACCGCTACGGTGTCTCTGTACCTCTGCGGTGGGTGAAATGCAATCGCCCTGCAGACAAACTCAATGGCCCGCTTCTTCGGTAGAATACAGGGCTCGATTGTGATCCTTACCGTTCTGGAGACTCGCCATGCCTGACTATCGTTCCCGCACTTCGACCCACGGCCGCAACATGGCCGGCGCACGTTCGCTCTGGCGGGCCACCGGCATGAAGGATGGTGATTTCGGCAAACCGATCATCGCCGTCGTCAACTCGTTCACCCAGTTTGTTCCGGGGCACGTGCACCTCAAGGATCTGGGCCAGCTGGTGGCGCGCGAGATCGAAGCAGCCGGCGGTGTGGCCAAGGAATTCAATACCATTGCCATCGACGACGGTATCGCCATGGGGCACGATGGCATGCTTTATTCGCTGCCTTCGCGCGACCTGATCGCCGATTCGGTCGAGTACATGGTCAACGGCCACTGCGCCGACGCCATGGTGTGCATCTCGAACTGCGACAAGATCACGCCGGGAATGCTGATGGCGGCGATGCGCGTGAATATCCCGACCATCTTCGTTTCCGGCGGCCCGATGGAAGCTGGCAAGGTGGTCCTCCAGGGCAAGACGATTCATCTCGACCTCGTCGATGCGATGGTCAAGGCCGCCGACAGCAGCGTCTCGGACAGCGATCTGGACGCCATCGAGCGCTCGGCGTGCCCGACCTGCGGTTCCTGCTCGGGCATGTTTACCGCCAATTCGATGAACTGCCTGACCGAGGCGCTCGGACTGGCGCTGCCCGGCAACGGCACGCTGGTGGCCACGCACGCCGACCGCAAGGGGCTGTTCCTCAAGGCCGGGCAGCAGATCGTCGAACTCTGCCGCCGTTATTACGAAAAGAACGACGCGTCGGTCCTGCCGCGCAGCATTGCCACCTTCCAGGCCTTCGAGAACGCCATGTCGCTCGACGTGGCCATGGGCGGGTCGACCAATACCGTACTGCACCTGATGGCCACCGCGCAGGAAGCCGGCGTCGATTTCACCATGGCCGACATCGACCGCATTTCGCGCAAGGTGCCCTGCCTGTGCAAGGTGGCACCGGCGACCGACAAGTTCCACGTCGAGGACGTGCATCGTGCCGGCGGCATCTTCGGCATCCTCGGCGAACTCGACCGCTGCGGCCTGCTGCACCGGAATGTGCCGACCGTGCATGCCCGGACCCTCGGCGAAGGGCTGGACATCTGGGATGTGATGCACGGTGCCCATGATCTCAGCATCTACGAATTTTTCCGTGCGGCGCCGGGCGGCGTGCCGACGCAGACCGCGTTCTCGCAGAACCAGCGCTACCCCGAACTCGATCTCGACCGGACGCGCGGCTGCATCCGCGACCAGTCCAGCGCGTACTCGAAGGAGGGCGGTCTGGCCGTGCTTTACGGCAATATCGCCGAAGACGGCTGCATCGTGAAGACCGCAGGGGTCGATGAAAGCATCTGGGAGTTTTCGGGCAAGGCGCGGGTATTTGAAAGCCAGGATGACTCGGTGCAGGCCATTCTCGCCGACAAGATCGTCGCCGGTGACATCGTGGTGATCCGCTACGAAGGCCCGAAAGGCGGCCCCGGCATGCAGGAAATGCTCTACCCGACCTCCTATCTCAAGTCCAAGAATCTGGGCAAGGCCTGTGCGCTACTCACCGACGGACGTTTCTCGGGCGGCACCTCCGGGCTGTCGATCGGCCATGTCTCGCCGGAAGCGGCCGAGGGCGGGGCCATCGGCCTGGTTGAGGAAGGCGATACGATTGAAATCGACATTCCCAACCGGCGCATTCATCTGGCCGTTTCCGCCGCCGTTCTGCAGCAGCGCCGTGCGGCAATGGATGCCAGGGGCGAGCAGGGCTGGCAGCCGGCGGCGCCGCGCACGCGCATCGTCTCGCAGGCGCTGCAGGCGTATGCCCTGATGGCCACTTCGGCGGCGACCGGGGCGGTGCGTGACCTCAGCCAGTTGAAGCGGCGCTGAGCGTGTCTCTTTCCCTGTGGCTTGGCTTTCTCGTAGCGGCGATTCTGATTGCAGTTTCGCCCGGACCGGGCGCGGCGGCATCAATGAGTGCCGGTTTGCGCTATGGCTATGGGGCGGCTTTGCGCGTCATCATTGGCTTGCAAAGCGCCCTGATCATACAACTGGCGATTGTCGCGGTCGGGCTGGGGGCGCTGCTGACAGCCTCAACACTGGCGTTCGAAATCGTCAAGTTGATCGGAGCGGCCTACCTGATCTGGCTGGGCATCCAGAAATGGCGCTCCGCACCTCAGGAAATCAACGAAAACAGCACTGTGCTTGCGCCCGAGGGACTGTTCATGGAAGGCTTGCTGGTCAATCTGACCAATCCCAAAGCGATCGTTTTCATGTCCGCCCTGATGCCCCAGTTCATCGATCCGGCGCTCCCGCAATGGCCGCAGTTCATGATCATCGGACTGACCATGTGCGGCATCGACATCATTGTAATGTCGGCTTACGCCCTGCTCGCCACACGTTTGCGCCATTGGTTGCACGACCCACGGGCGCTTAAGGCGCAGAACCGCTTCTTTGGCGGCATCTTCGTCGGCGCCGGCCTGCTGCTGGCAACGTCGGCAAGAAACTGAGGATCAATGGCCTTTGCGCAAGGCATTGAACTCAGCGTGAGGGAAACAGTCAGAAACGGGTCTTGAGATCCGGTAGCAAAGTGGCCTATGATCGGGCGTTGTCAAACAATTATTTATCAATGGAATGGAGCGAAAGAATGAAGGCAATTTATCTGTCCCTGCTGGTTGCGGCCGGCCTCCTGTGCACTGCCGCAGCGCAGGCTGACGAAGCCCTGGCCAAGGCCAAGGGCTGTCTGGCCTGCCACACCGTCGACAAGAAGCTGATCGGCCCCATCTACAAGGACGTGGCAAAGAAGTATGCTGGCCAGAAGGATGCCGAGAAGAAGGTCGCCGAGACGATTCTCAAGGGCACCCCGGCACCGGCCGGAGTGGGCTGGCAGAAGGAAGGCAAGGCGGCGTTGGCGTTCATGCCGCCCAATGCGACGGTCAAGCCGGACGAGGCGGCCAAACTGGCCAAATGGATTCTCAGCCTGAAGTAAGGTTTTCTCGTGCAGAAAGAGACCGGTTCCTGCCGGTCTTTTTTTGCTCTCCGTACCTATGGCCACGTTATTGAACGGGCGCCGGGAAAGGTTGTTGTGCGCCCGATGTTCGCGCGGGAAGCTAATGCCTGAAGCACACATGAGAAAGCTTCAGCCGATACCTGGATTGAGCTGTATTATGACTGATTCATGTGTACCCGGATTCGCCGGGCGCGCGATTTTCAGGAGATCACATTCATGAGCAAGCCGGAAATTGCCAGCAAATCATCATTCGCTGTGGCCGTCGAGAAAGGCAAGGACTACTGGTGGTGTGCCTGTGGCCGCAGCACGTCGCAGCCTTTATGCGACGGTTCGCACAAGGGCACGGAATTTACGCCGACGAAATACAGCGCTGAAGAAAACAAGCAGGTTTCATTTTGTGGCTGCAAGCAATCGAAAAAAGCACCGTTCTGCGACGGCACGCACAGATCGCTCTAGCCACGACCGGAGCTGCGCGTAGTCCACATTTTCATAACTAGGGCGACATGCCGTTGGCACTGTAGTTGCATCTTTATCCCATGATTATCCATTAGCCCAAAACCCGTTCGCCCTGAGCCTGTCGAAGGGCAGTTCATGGTTCGATGCCCCGAAGGAAATCCCCCTGGGGGACAAGCTCACCACGAACGGATTTTTGCCCCAAAGTTCGCCTAATGGATAATCTGGGTTTATTCTTCCCTGTCGCATTCGAACCTTCCTTACCGAGGAGTAAAAAAATGAGCTCTCCTTTCCACAACCCGGATTCGCCGACGATTCAGAATCTGGAAGCCGCCTTTGCCGGCGAATCCATGGCCCATATCAAATACCGTTATTTCGCCAGGCTCTGCCGCGAATTGGGTGACGAGGAAACAGCAAAAGCCTTTGAAGCCACCGCCGACCAGGAGGTGATGCATGCCTTCAGCCACCTTGATCTGCTCTTTCCAAAGAGCCAGATGAGCCCGGCCAGGGCGCTGCAATTCGCCATCGACGGCGAGACCTACGAATACACCGAGATGTATCCCAAATTCCACGATGCTGCAGTGGCCGAAGGCCAGGTTGCCACCGAACCGTTCAAGGCCGTTCTGGAAAAAGCCGGCAAGCGCTTTGCCGCGCTGGCCAAGGTGGAATTGCGTCATGCCGCCCACTACCAGACTGTTCTCGACACAATCAAGGCCTGAGCGTTCAGACAGATCCCACCAATACGGAGAAGACCGATGAAAACTTATCAATGCGTGGTTTGTGGCTGGATTTACGACGAAGCCAAAGGTTGTCCTGAAGAAGGCCTTGCCCCGGGTACCCGCTGGGAAGACATTCCGGAGGACTGGAACTGCCCCAGCTGCGGTGTCGGCAAGGGCGATTTCGAGATGGTCGCCGTCTAGACGCTTCCTGCCAGCCCGGCGTTGTCAGGTCGAGCCTACAAGTACAGGAACCATTCCATGTCCGCATCCGTCGTCATCCTCGGAACAGGGCTTGCCGCATACACTCTGGCCAGGGAATTGCGCAAGCTCGACAGCAACTCCGAGCTCTTGCTCGTCAGCCGCGATGGCGGCGGTTTCTACGCCAAGCCCACGCTCTCCAACGCCCTGGCCAACAACAAGACCCCTGCCCAGTTGCAGATCAAGAGCGTCGAGCAGATGGCCGCAGAACTGCAGGCTGAAATCCGTCCCCGCTGCGCAGTCACCGGCATCGACCCGCAGCGCCGGCAGATCATCCTGGCCGATGACAGTCGGCTGGCCTATGAGCGCCTGGTTATCGCCTGCGGTGCCGACCCTTTCCGTCCGCCCATGGAAGGTGACGGGGCAGGCGAGGTGCAGACGATCAATGATCTGGACGATTACAGCCGCTTTCATGCCGGTCTGGAAAACGCAAAGTCGGTGGCAGTCATCGGCGCCGGGCTGATCGGCTGTGAATTTGCCAACGATCTGGCGACCCGTCAGATCAAAACCAGCCTCATCGACCCCGCGGCCTGGCCGCTCTCCCGGCTGTTGCCGGAAGCCGCCGGCCAGCAATTCACCGCCGGCTTGCAAGCCAGGGGCATCAATTTCTGTTTTGGCACTTCAGTAAAGGGCGCCCACAAGACCGCGACCGGCTACCGGCTTGAACTCGCCGATGGCCGTCAGATGAGCGTCGACCGGATCCTCTCGGCAATCGGCCTGCGGCCGCGCACGGCGCTGGCTCAGCAGGCCGGGATCGCCTGCCAGCGCGGCATTGTCGCCAACCGTCTGCTGGAAACGAGCAGCCCAGGCATCTACGCCATGGGAGACTGCGCCGAAATCGCTGGTTTGAACCTGCCCTTTGTCCTGCCCATCATGCATCAGGCCCGAGCCCTGGCCAGAACACTCACCGGCACGCCCACGACACTCTGCTACCCGGCCATGCCGGTGGTCGTCAAAACTCCGGCCTGCCCGACGGTTGTCTGCCCTCCGGCGCCCGGCGCCGAAGGAACATGGCAGTGCCAGTCCGTAACCGATGGCCTGGAAGCCCGCTTCCTGGGCCCGGCAGGGGAACTGCTGGGGTTTGCCCTGCTCGGTAGCGCCACCGCCCAGACCAAGGCGCTGGCCGCTCAGCTTCCGGTCGTGCTGGCCTAGCCGTCAATCACCAGATTGGTGCGCTGCTTCGGGAAAATGCACCAATCGGGTTCGGCCCGCTTGCATTTCATTGTTTCCGCATCGCTGGCGGGGATTCTCTTCTGCCGATGAGCCCAGTCCTGTTCGATATTTTCAGGGAAATAAAGGAATCTTGACCCGGCATCTCATTTCTGGCACAAGTTATGCGTTAATTGATGCCGTGGCGGTATTCACGCCTTTTTTGCATTGACATCACCGTGATAGGTCAGCAAAATTCGTTGTCTGTTCCGCACCATCCCCTCAAAACCGTATTCGGAGGTAACACCATGCAGTTATTGCGCATTTCCAGTATGACTCTTGCTATCGCTGCCGCTATGACCCTGATCGGCTGCGGTCAGAAGGAAGAACCCAAACCGGCACCCGCCCCGGCGCCTGTGGCCGCTCCGGTGCCGCCACCGATGCCTGAGGTGACGGTACAACTTGGTCACGTGGCCCCGCTGACCGGTCCGCAGGCCCACCTCGGCAAGGACAATGAGAACGGCGCGCGCATGGCCATTGACGACCTGAATGCCAAAGCGCTCGAAATCGGTGGCGCCAAGATCAAGTTCGTGCTTGTCCCGGAAGACGACCAGGCTGATCCGAAGCAGGGCACCATCGTCGCCCAGAAGCTGGTCGACGCCAAGGTGAACGGCGTTATCGGCCACCTGAATTCCGGAACCACGATCCCGGCTTCCAAGATTTATTTCGATGCTGGCATTCCGCAGATTTCCGGTTCGGCCACCAATCCGAAGTACACGCAGCAGGGCTTTGCCACCACTTTCCGCGTCATGGCCAACGACGTTCAGCAGGGCAAGGTACTTGGCGAGTATGCGGCCAAGCAGATGGAGGGCAAGAAGGTTGCCATCATCGATGACCGCTCGGCCTACGGCCAGGGTCTGGCCGACGAGTTCGAAAAAGCCGTCGTCGCCGTCGGTGGCAAGGTCGCCGCGCGGGAATTCACCAACGACAAGGCCACCGATTTTGCGGCCATCCTGACCAAGATCAAGTCGAAGAAGGTCGACGTCATTTTCTACGGCGGCATGGACGCACAGGGCGGCCCGATGACCAAGCAGATGAAGTCGCTTGGCCTGAAGACGAAATTCCTGACCGGTGACGGCGGCTGTACGCCGGAGTACATCAAGCTCGCCGGTGCGGCCAGCGAAGGCCAGTACTGCTCGCTGCCGGGTGTTCCGCTCGATCAGATGCCGGGCGGCAAGGCCTTTGGCGATGCATTCAACGCCAAGTACGGCCAGATCCAGCTCTATGCGCCCTATGTCTATGATGCCGTGATGGTCATGGTCGATGCCATGAAGCGTGCCAATTCGGTTGAGTCGGCCAAATTCCTGCCGGAAATCGGCAAGACCGACTACCAGGGCGTCACCGCCAAGGTGCAGTTCGACGACAAGGGCGACCTCAAGGGCGGTTCGATCAGCCTGTATCAGGTCAAGGACGGCAAGTGGGAATACCGTGAAACCGTTGGTGGCGCACCGGTTGAAGCCGCGCCGGTGGCGGCTCCTGTAGCGGCGGTACCTGCCGTACCCGCTGCCGCGCCAGCGGCCGCTCCTGCTCCGGCACCGGCCGCAGCACCCGCACCAGCAGCACCGGCACCGGCAGCACCTGCTCCGGCAGAGAAGAAGTAAGCACAGCAAGCAACTGGACAAACGGCACCTGAGGGTGCCGTTTGTCTGTTCCGATTTTCTCCGCAACTTTCCCGACGCATTTCAGGCACCCTCACCCGATGGATATTTTCATCCAGCAAATCATCAACGGCCTGGTTCTCGGCAGCATCTATGCGCTCGTCGCGCTGGGTTACACGATGGTTTACGGCATCATGGGGCTGATCAACTTTGCCCACGGCGAAGTCGTCATGATCGGAGCCATGGTCGCCCTGATGGTGATCAAGCTGCTGGTGAGCAGCGGCTTGCCCGTGTTCATCATCATCCTGGTCGCCCTTGCGGCGGCGGTAGTCGTCTGCATGGCCGTCGGCTACAGCATCGAGCGCATCGCCTACCGTCCCCTGCGGCGTGCCCCCAAGCTGGCCCCGCTGATCACCGCCATCGGTGTCTCGATCATTCTGCAGAACCTGGCCATGCTGGTCTGGGGACGCAACTATCACGCTTTCCCGCCGATCCTGCCGACCTCCGATCATGAGATTTTCGGCGCCACCATTACCAGCCTGCAGGTGGCCATTGTGCTCATCGCTGCCCTGATGATGACCGGCCTGATCATTCTCATCCATCGTACCCGCCTTGGCCGCGCCATGCGCGCCACCTCCGAGAACCCGCCGATTGCCCAGCTGATGGGCGTGAACATCAACCAGATCATTTCGTTGACCTTCGTCATCGGCTCGGCGCTGGCCGCCGTGGCCGGCCTGATGGTCAGCGCCAACTACTCGATCGCCCACTACTACATGGGCTTCATGCTCGGCCTGAAGGCCTTTACCGCGGCCGTCCTCGGCGGCATCGGCAACATCGCCGGCGCGGTGCTCGGCGGCATTCTGCTCGGCCTCATCGAATCGCTCGGCGCCGGCTACATCGGCGACCTGACCGGCGGCTTTCTCGGCAGCCACTATCAGGACATCTTCGCTTTCTTCGTGCTGATCGGCGTACTGATCTTCCGCCCCTCGGGGCTGGTCGGCGAAAAAGTATCGGAGCGTGCATGATGAGCTTCGTTTCGTCTTTTGAAGAACTGCGTCACGACAAGCGTGCGGCGATTGCGGCGACGGTGGCCATGGGTATTGTGCTGGCGGCCTTTCCCTTCATCGTCGGCAGCGCTCTCGGCAACTCCTGGCTGCGCATCGTCGATTTCGCCATGCTCTATATCATGCTGGCGCTCGGCCTCAATATCGTGGTCGGTTTCGCCGGCCTGCTCGACATGGGCTATATCGCCTTTTATGCCGTCGGCGCCTATCTCTATGCGCTGCTCGCCAGCCCGCATTTCGGACTGCATCTGCCGGTCTGGCTGATCATCCCGGCCGGGGCCGTGCTCGCCGGAATTTTCGGGGCGCTGCTCGGTGCGCCGACGCTGCGCCTGCGCGGCGACTATCTGGCCATCGTCACGCTCGGTTTCGGCGAAATCGTGCGCATTTTCCTGAACAACCTCAATGCCCCGGTGAACATCACCAACGGTCCCCAGGGTATTTCCAGCATCGATCCGATTCACCTCGGCGGCATCACGCTGGCCAAGCCGATCAGTGTTCTCGGCTTCACGATTCCCTCGCTGCACGCGTACTACTATCTGTTTCTCGTCCTTGCCCTGGGCATCGTCTTCGTCACCATACGGCTGGAAAACTCACGCATCGGCCGCGCCTGGGTGGCCATCCGCGAGGATGAGATCGCCGCCAAGTCCTGCGGCATCAACACGCGCAACATAAAGCTGCTGGCCTTCACCATGGGTGCCAGTTTCGGCGGCGTCGCCGGCGGTCTGTTTGCCGGTTTCCAGGGTTTTGTCAGCCCGGAATCCTTCAACCTGATGGAATCGGTCATGGTGCTGTGCATGGTCGTCCTCGGCGGCATGGGCAATATCCCCGGCGTCATTCTCGGCGGCATCTTGCTGACCCTGCTCCCGGAAGTTTTCCGGCACGGCGCCGGCCCGGTGCAGATGGCCCTCTTCGGCAAGATCCTGCTCGATCCGGAAGCCCTGCGCATGCTGCTCTTCGGTCTGGCGCTGGTAGTCGTCATGCTCTACCGGCCGGCCGGTCTGTGGCCATCAACGACCCGGCGACGCGAGTTCAAGGGCGAATCGACCGACGTGCTGAAGGAGGGCGAATGAGCAGCGTACTCCTCGAAGCCCGGGTCATTGCCAAGCATTTTGGCGGGGTCAAGGCCTTGCACGATGTCTCGTTGTCGATCAATCAGGGCGAAATTTACGGTCTGATCGGCCCGAATGGCGCCGGCAAGACGACCTTCTTCAACGTGCTGACCGGCCTCTATCATCCCGACGGCGGCGAGCTGATCTTTGCCGGCGAAAAACTGCAGGCCAGTGCACCGCACAAGGTGGCCAAGCGCGGCATCGCGCGTACCTTCCAGAACATCCGGCTGTTCGCCAACATGACGGCGATGGAAAACGTCATGGTTGGACGTCATGTCCGCACCCATGCCGGTGTCTTCGGCGCTGTCCTGCATGACCGTCGCACCACGGCAGAGGAAGCCGCCATCCGCCGTCGCGCCGAGGAACTGCTGCATTACGTGAATATCGCCGACCGTGCCGATGATCTGGCACGGCACCTGTCCTACGGTGATCAGCGCCGCCTCGAAATCGCCCGCGCATTGGCCACCGATCCGAAGCTGCTTGCGCTCGACGAACCCGCCGCCGGCATGAACGGCACCGAGACCCAAGACTTGCGCGAGTTGATCGAAGGCATCCGCATGGATGGCATCACCGTGCTGCTCATCGAACACGATGTCAAGCTGGTGATGGGGCTGTGCGACCGTGTTGCCGTACTCGACTACGGCGAAAAAATCTGCGAAGACGTGCCTGCGGTGGTGCAGAAAGACCCCAAGGTCATCGAAGCCTATCTGGGAGGCAGCCTTGCTTGAGGTAACCGGACTACGCGTCACTTACGGCGGCATCCAGGCGGTGCGCGGCATCAGCTTCCATGTCAAAAAAGGCGAAATGGTCGCTCTGATCGGGGCCAATGGCGCCGGCAAGACCAGCACGCTCAAAGCCTTGTCCCGCCTGCTCAATGCTGCGGGCGGCAGCGTGCGCTATTGCGGCAAGGAAATTTCCAGGCTGGAACCGCACCTTTTGGTGTCGGAGGGCATCGCCCTGGTGCCGGAAGGTCGAGGCGTGTTCCCGCGCATGAGCATCGTCGAGAATTTGCTGATGGGGGCGTACAGTCGTAAAGACAAGGACGGAATCGCCGCCGACAGTGCGCACGTCTTCTCGCTCTTCCCGCGGCTCAAGGAACGCTCGCAGCAACTGGCCGGAACCTTGTCCGGCGGCGAGCAGCAGATGCTGGCCATTGGACGCGCGCTGATGAGCCGTCCGAAACTGCTGCTGCTCGACGAACCGTCAATGGGTCTGGCGCCGCTCATGGTGCAGAAGATTTTCGAGGTGATCCGCACCGTGGCCGATGAGGGCATGACCGTGTTGCTCGTCGAACAGAACGCCAAACTGGCGCTGGAAGTCAGCCAGCGCGGCTACGTCATGGAGAGCGGCGAGATCACGCTGACCGATGACGCAGCGAAACTGCTCGCCAATCCCAAGGTGCGCGAGGCCTATTTGGGCGAGTAGGGAAGGGGCGCATGGTCGAATTCAAACCATCTCCTTCCTCGGACTCACGCAGTACCTGAACCCTGTTTATCGGCATGCGGCATCGATCAGCCTGCGGGAAATGCTCACCGGGTCCGGCAGCGTGGGCAGTGCGCTGCGCGGGAACCAGCCCGCCGCCTCGATTTCCGACGGATCAGGGGTGATCGTTCCGGCGGCGTAGTCGGCAAAGAAAGCCACCATCAAGGAATCCGGAAACGGCCACGGCTGGCTCTGAAAATAGCGAAGATGGGTAATTTCGATGCCCATCTCTTCGCGTACTTCGCGCACCGCACATTGCTCCAGGGTTTCGCCGGCTTCGACAAACCCGGCCAGAGCACTGAAGACGCCGGGCTTGAAATGCGGGCTGCGCGCCAGCAACAACTCGTCACCACGACTGACCAGCACCATGACTGCCGGCGAAATTCTCGGGTAAGCCAGCAGGCCGCAGGCCGGGCACTGCATGGAAAACTCCGTCGTTTTCATCGTGGTGGGCGTACCGCACCTACTGCAATAGCGGTGGTTTTTTTGCCAGTCCAGCAGCAGCGTGGCGCGACCGGCAAGGGCAAAGGCTTCCGCGCCAGCCAGACCGAACAGGGGGCGAAGTGGCGTCAGTTCTCCGGCAATACTTTCCGGAGGACGGCTAACTTCGGCCGCGTAACAAGGCAGACCTTGCCATTCTCCAACCAGCAAGGCGTTTGCAGGATTGCCGAAATCCGCTGCCTGCCCACGCGGGAAAACCATTCCCGGAGCCTTGTCAGTGGTAATGAACAGCTGGTTTTCGCAGCGCAGTAACCAGTAGCTAAATTCGTTCATGGTGATTCCTGGTTGGTACATCTTGTATTGACCAAGCTCGGGCCGGTATTTTAACTGACCTATCGTTCTGCATGCTGCGTCTGGCTCCGGCTTTCGTTCAGCGCCTGATCGACACGGTACCCACGGCGGCCAGAATCAGCAGGGCGGCCAGGCCTTCGCGCCAGCCCAGAGGTTCGCCCAGAAGAAGGACTCCACCCAGAACGCCAATCAGAGGCGTGGTCAGAGAGGAAAGGCAGGATACGGCCACGGGCACCATGAGCACGATGCGGTTCCAGGCCCAGTAGCAGAACATGAAGGCAATGATCGTGTTGTAGGCCAGCCCGAAAGCCGGCCAGAAGCTGGGGACGAACAGGCGCGAGGTCTCCAGCGGGATGGCGGCGGTCAGCATGGGAATTCCGCCGAGCAGCATAATCCAGCCGGTTAGGGCTGAAGTAGGCATGGCTACCGGCAGTCGCTTGAAAAGAACGATTCCGAGCGCCCAACTCCACGCGGCCAGAATCATGCAGGCGACTCCGACCGGCGCTTGCCGCATCCCATCCAGACTGCCGCCCATGAGCGCCACTATCCCGGCCAGCCCGAGAAGCAATCCGAGGAAATGCCGGAGGGCGACCCGTTCGCCAAGGATCCAGA
>CAIVZW010000724.1 GCA_903910495.1 uncultured beta proteobacterium | reverse complement strand
GCGAATACAGATTGCCGTCGCTCGCCCAGCTCGGATAGAACGTGTCGCCGCAACGATAGTCACTGTGGCGACCAGTAAAGAATAGGCCTGTCAGGCTGGGGGATCTTGGAAACGGGCAATCCGAAGGAACTGAAGATTCCCAGGCAAACCCCTTTCCATCAGCAGGCAGTGTGCGATCCGTTTCTCCGGCCGCCGCACTTGAGACGGCCATCAAACAAAGCAATAGGATTTGTGTAATTCTCATAATTTTGGTTTTTACTCGCGGGCATCATGACCGAAAACAGCAATTTCCGCCAAACCGATATCCTGTGCCGTGCCCTTCGTCTTCTCCACTACAAAAATAAGCCACTGGATTTTCTTCGGAGCGAATTTCACTTCAAGTCCTTTTGCGCCGTCATCCGGCAGTTCGCCGGTCTTTATGGTCGTACCATCGCTGAACACAAGAGTGCCGGCCATGATCTGATCAATCTTGTTCGGTCTGTCAAACAGCAATACGCGGTCTACCAGCTGTTCATCCAGCCAGCTCAGCCGTATCATCGCCGACGCCGACTCCCCCTGCGACACCCACTCTCTGCTGATATCATTCTGTGCGCCCGCAACAGTGCCGTCCACGGCACCTTCCGGGGTTGAGCCTGCGTGCGCGGAACTCGCCCGCACCGTCGCTATGCGCGCAACGTTGTCGGCACCATCCAGAATACCGGGCTGGGGCACCGGCTCCCCCGGATTGCGGAGTCTGATTTCCTGCAAACACATCGCATACCGGCTTCCCGCGGGCTTTGAATGCAGTTTGACACCATTCACCTCATCCCCGAAATTTGCCGAATACGACAACCACATTTTCCGGCCATCTGTTCCGATGCACTTTGACGGGATATTTACAAAATAGCCCTGCTCGCCAAAGCGTTTCATGTACGTCACAAGCTCCCATGGCCCTGTCATGCGGTCGGATTCGAGAATATAGGTGTTGAAATACCCGAAAGTATTTCCGCCGTCGGTAACACACATGAAATACTTCTTCAGCGGTGCGTTATACGTCATCGTCACGCAACCCATGTTGTCTTTCCACGCGGCAATCGGTTTGATCTTCGGGAGTAGAAAGCGAAGGTACATAATATTCTCCTGCTGTGGCGTCGCGAGCCTGTCGCTCCGCCTATTTGATAAGGTCGATCTTGTAAACATACGCATGCTTGCACGGCTTGTCTTTTGGCACAGACACTGTCAAGCCTTCATCACCCTGACTCCACTTGATCTCATCCTTCACGCCAAGCATGCTCACCCCTGCTACCTTTTGCCCGGCAACCCCGGTCTTCCCGAAAGCCTTGACGACCACCTCTTTTTCCGGCCAGTCCAGGCAGATCGCGTAAAGCGAATTTCCTTTGGCCGTGAAGCGGATATTCATGCCGGCCGTGTCCTTCTTGTTTTCAAAGCTCGGCCCTTCCCCAAAAACCTTCCAGACCGAAGTGCCATAGATGCACTCCTGGTTGACATCCATCCATGCACCGACCTCCATCAAACGGTCAATACACGCCTGCGGAATCAGGCCTTCAGCCGTTGGCCCGACATTCAGCAGGTAATTGCCGCCTTTGCTGACGATCTCGACCAGGTT
>CAIVZW010000723.1 GCA_903910495.1 uncultured beta proteobacterium | reverse complement strand
GGGTTTTGCGGCATTGATGATTGTCGCTTTGCTCGGCGGGCTGGCCCTGTTTGACTACCTCGGTGCTGCGCGGGTCGATACGGACCCCGGTGAGCCGCAGTTTACCGAGCCTGTGCCGGTACCGAAGAAAACGGTGACGCAACCGGTAACTTCTGCCGAGCCGGCGAAGGAAGAAAAGTCCGTGCCAGAAGCCAGTGCCGCTCCGCTGGATAAATCAGCTCCGGTGCTTGATGTGCCGCCGCGACCCGAAGTGGCGGCGCAACCCGTATTGCCGCGTGCAAGCCAGCCGGCAGGCCGGGCGGTATCGACCATCCAGCCGGCACCGGCATCTGCCAAAACCGCCGAAGCCAGGGCGGCTCCGGTAAGCGCCGCGCCAGTTCGGGCCGAACAGCCCGTGCCAGCCGCACAACCCCAGCCTTCCCCGCCGCGTTTGTTCTCCGGTTTTGCCTTGCAGGCCGGGGTGTTTTCCGACCCGCGTCGCGCCGAGGAACTGCATGCCAAACTGACGCTGGAAGGCATTCCTTCAACCATCGAAGCGCGGGTGCAGGTCGGGCCATTCAAGAGCAAGCAGGAAGCCGAGGAGGCACGCGAAAAAATGAAAGCGATGGGGATTGATGCAGTGATGCTGATGCCGAAGGGCCTCAGGCGCTAGGATTGTTTGCGCAAGCGTCGGGCAAACACGGCCATTTCCTTTGCCGCCTGAATGTCGCCTTTTTCTTTGGCAACAAGGATGCCCTGTTCGTAAGCCGCCAGCGCCGCCTGAATCTCGCTGCTCTCGGCCAGCGCCTTGCCGAGCAATTTCCACGCCGCCGAATAGCCTGGATCGCGCGCAAGGGCGGCGCGGAAGCATTCGGCAGCCTTTGCCGGATTGCCGTTTTTCAGCCACTCGTTGCCGAGCGAGTAGCGGAGCAAGGCGCTGTCACGTGCCCCGCCGAGCATTTTTTCCAGATTGGCGATGATCGCTGTCGTCATTTAATATCTCCTGCTGGTGATTCCACACTGTAAAGGACAACACGATGAGCAAAACGATCATTTCTACCCCCAACGCTCCGGCGGCCATCGGGACTTATTCGCAAGCCGTGAAGATGGGCGATACCGTCTACCTCTCCGGCCAGATCGGCCTTGATCCGGTGACCCTGCAGATGGTCGAGGGTATCGAGGCGCAGATTGCCCGCGTCTTCGAGAACCTGAAAGCGGTGGCCGAAGCGGCCGGTGGTTCGCTGGCCGACGTGGCCAAGCTCAACATCTATCTCACCGACCTGGGAAATTTCGCCAGGGTCAATGAAACGATGGCCAGCTATTTCACCGCGCCTTACCCGGCGCGCGCCGCAGTCGGTGTGGCGGCGTTGCCGCGCGGGGCGCTGGTTGAGGCTGACGGGGTATTGGTACTGTCCAATTAGTCCTGGCCATCCGATGTCTGCTGCTGACGAGATCAAGGTACCTCCCGCACTCAGGGACAAGCTGCGCAAGCTTGGCCTGATGCGGAGCGCCGATCTTGTTCTGCATCTGCCGCTCAGGTACGAGGACGAAACGGCCCTGACGCCGATTGCGGCGGCGCTTGACGGCGTCCCGCTGCAGGTCGAGGCTGAAGTGCTCGACGTCTCGCTTCAGTTCCGGCCGCGCCGTCAGTTGGTGGTGCGGGTCAGCGACGCCAGCGGCGAACTGGTGCTGCGTTTTCTCAACTTCTACGGCAGCCAGACCCGACAGCTTGAACGCGCCCGCGACGAAGGTAAAAAACTGCGCCTCTTCGGCGAGATTCGCCACGGCTTTCTTGGCGCCGAGATGGTGCACCCGCGTTATCGTGTGCTGGCTGAGAGTGAGGCGCTGCCGCAGTCGCTGACCCCGGTTTATCCGACGACGGCGGGTGTGTCCCAGGCGGCACTGCGCAAACTCGTTGTCCCGGCGCTCGCCGCAGCCGAACTCACAGAACTGCTCGATGCGCGCTGGTGCAGCCGGCATGATCTGCCCGCCTTTTCCGATGCCGTGCTCCTTCTGCACGCGCCGCCCCCCGGCGTTCCGGAAAACGAACTGCAATTGCGTACGCATCCGGCCTGGCGACGCATCAAGTTCGATGAGGTGCTGGCACAGCAACTGTCCTTGCGGCGCTCCTATCTGGCGCGCCGGCAGAAGGGCGCGCCACTGCTCAAGTCGGCGGGACAAGTCGCCAGGCAACTGCTCGCCGCACTGCCCTTTGCCTTGACCGGCGCACAGCAACGGGTTTGCGCCGAGATCAGTCATGACCTCGCACAGCCCTACCCGATGCAACGCCTGCTGCAAGGCGATGTGGGCAGCGGCAAGACCATTGTTGCTGCGCTGGCCGCGTGTCAGGCCATTGAAGCGGGCTATCAGGCGGCGTTCATGGCGCCGACCGAAATTCTCGCCGAGCAGCATTACCTCAAGCTGCGTACCTGGCTGGAGCCGCTCGGCATCGCAGTGGCCTGGCTCTCGGGCAGCCTCAGGAAATCCGCCAAGCAGGCGATGACCCTGCAGGCGGCAAGCACGGCCCAACTCGTTGTCGGAACACACGCCCTGATTCAGGACAGCGTCGATTTCGCCCGGCTCGGTCTGGTGATCATCGATGAGCAGCATCGCTTCGGTGTTGCGCAGCGACTGGAGTTACGCAAGAAGGGCGGCAATCCCCACCAGTTGATGATGTCGGCGACGCCGATTCCGCGCACCCTGGCCATGAGCTACTACGCCGACCTCGACGTGTCGGTGCTCGACGAATTGCCGCCGGGGCGCACGCCGATCAGGACCAAGCTGATTTCCGATCAGCGGCGCGACGAGGTGATTTCGCGCGTGCGCGCAACCGTCGCCAGTGGGCGGCAGGTGTATTGGGTCTGCCCGCTGATCGAGGAGTCGGAAAAGCTGCAACTGCAAACCGCCATCGACACGCACATCGCGCTCTGCGAAGAACTCGGCGACCTGCGTATCGGCCTCGTGCATGGCCGCCTCAAGGGCGACGAGAAAATCGCGACAATGGCCGCGTTTGCTGCCGGTGAGATCGACGTGCTGGTAGCCACGACGGTGATCGAAGTCGGCGTCGATGTGCCCAATGCCAGCCTGATGGTCATCGAGCACGCCGAACGCTTCGGACTCTCGCAATTGCATCAGTTGCGCGGCCGTGTCGGGCGCGGCGCGCACGATTCAGTGTGCGTTCTGCTCTATCAGAAGCCGCTTTCCGAAACGGCACGGGCGCGCCTGAAAATCATTTTCGAGAACACCGACGGTTTTGAAATCGCCCGTCAGGACTTGCACCTGCGCGGCCCGGGCGAGTTTGTCGGCAGCCGCCAGTCCGGCGTTCCGCTCCTGCGTTATGCCGATCTGGAAGTCGATAT
>CAIVZW010000722.1 GCA_903910495.1 uncultured beta proteobacterium | reverse complement strand
TTCAGGGAGATTACAGCCATAAGAATTCATCTTGAATGCTTAGCCGTAGAACGAGCAAGTAATCTTCTCTCGAAGTCCGCAATCGACGAACTCACTAAGATCAATAACGAATTTTCCCGTGAAATCTCCTTGGCACAGCCCGATGGCGGCAAAGTTGTCGCCTTGAACAAAGAACTTCATTTCGCGATTTATACAGCATCCAAAATGCCGGTTCTTGTGCAGTTAATCGAAGCACTTTGGTTGCGCATTGGTCCTATTATTAATTACGACTTACGCTCAGAACTGCCTCGAGGAGGGAGTAGGCCAGCTGTTGATTTACACTCACAGTTGATTGAATCTTTAAGAATACACGATAACGCAAAGGCAAAACTAGCACTACAGAGAGATATTGAGAGTGCCGCTGAATATATTGTTTCAGCCGGCGTTCTGGTGACGCCAAAGCCTGAAGAACCAGAAGAAAAATCTTTGTATTCTCGCAACAAAAAACTATTGAAAATTTGAGTAAGATTCTGCCTTTGTCGCAATAGAGGTGGGCTCTCTATCATCGCTCTGCGCTCGCATCGCAGATATAGCCGAACGCTACGGCCAAAAAATCAATCTCCAGTTTCTAGCCAAATTTTCCATGCAGGCCTTTCATATCCGGACTGGCCGCCTTGGCGACTGTTTCGAGTAACTCTGTCTTCCATTGAGTTCATTGAGTGATCTGGTTCGGGTAAACATCGAACCGCTCTGCTAACGCGACTAAGGTTTCTTCGCCCTTAAGGGGGTAGACCGCTACTTTTGGCCTTGAAGACGACTGTGTTTTTACAGCGGGGTCTTCTCATTGCTTTTGCTCCTAGTCTGGCGATACTTAACCGGCTTCCCTGGGGACCTCTTCGCTCAGTACAGTCCAATACCTCGCCCATATTGCCCAAGATAACGCTCAATTGGGCTTCAAAACCCATATGGGACGCCTCAATTTCTTCCCTGTTGACAAAACAAAAAATAACGTTATGATCATTGTCAGTGTGATCACAGATGTTTGATCAAACATCAGTCATATTGTAGTCCACTTAAATAATTTTCTGGCGCTGTACTTGGGTCTAGGTTTGAAACTTGATACATACGGAGAAAAGAAATGAATGACAAACATGTAGTAATCGTCAGCGGTGTTAGAACGGCTATCGGAACAATGGCTGGAACATTGAAAGATTTTCACCAGCACGACCTGGGTGCAGCCGTGATCAAAGAGGCGGTGTCACGCAGTGGTGTAGAGATGCAGGATATCGATGAAGTCATAGTTGGCAATGTTGGGCAAATTGCTGAGAGCGGATTTATTGCGCGTGTCTGCATGCTTAAGGCGGGTCTTCCTCTGGAAACAACAGCCTACTCGGTGAATCGTCAGTGCGGTTCCGGATTGCAGGCTATCAATTCTGCAGTGCAGGCCATCCAGACGGATGAAGCGCAAATAATTGTCGCCTGCGGTACCGAAAACATGAATATGCTGCCGCACTATATCCGGAAACACCGCTTCGGTAATAAGTTCGGTCACGAAACACTTGAAGATGGCCTGCTGTCAATTCTGACTTGGCCGATGGGTCCCTATCCAAACGGCGTTACTGCCGAAAACGTCGCTACCCAGTTCAATATTTCGCGCCAAGCGCAAGATGAGTTCGCCTTGTCCAGCCAGCAAAAGGCCGAGGCAGCGATCAAGGCCGGCAAGTTTGTTGATGAAATTCTGCCGCTCGACGTCAAGGTCGGGAGGGAAACCAAGAAATTCGCCCAAGACGAACATCCGCGCTTCGGGATCACGCTGGAAAATTTAGCCAAAATGAAAGCGGCCTTCAAGGATGGCGGTACGGTAACTGCTGCCAACTCGTCTGGGATCAACGATGGCGCCGGTGCGGTTGTAGTCATGAGCCGTGATAAAGCGGTTGCGCTCGGAGTCAAGCCGCTGCTGCGCATCGTTAGCCAAGCGGTGGCGGGCAATCACCCCGATATCATGGGCTTCGCCCCGGCTCCTGCGACGCGTAAAGCAGTGGCCAAAGCCGGCTTGCAACTCGCCGATATCGATCTGTTCGAAATCAACGAAGCCTTTGCTTCGCAATCTGTCGCTGTGGTGCGCGACCTCGGCATCTCCGAGGACAAAGTTAACGTCAATGGCGGCGCCATCGCTCTAGGCCATCCGGTTGGTGCATCGGGAGCCATCCTGGTCGTAAAGCTGATGAACGAGATGAAGCGGCGTGGTGCCAGGTACGGTGTCGTAACCATGTGTATCGGCGGTGGTCAGGGGATCGCCACAGTATTCGAAAATCTTCAGTTCTGAGGAGCATCGTGAAAGCAAACTTCGTATCAGCAGCTGAAGCCGCTGCCATGATCAGTGACGGGACTACTATCGCTACGGTCGGCATGACCATCGTATGTGCAGCTGAGAGCATTTACAAGGCGATAGAACAACGCTTCCTGGAAACCGATTCGCCACGCGGATTGACGCTGGTGCATGCCGGAGGGCAGTCCGATCGAGTTGGTGGCATCCAGCACTTCGCGCATGAAAGGATGACCAAGCGCATCATCGGCGGGCATTGGGGGCTAGCCCCGAAATGGATGGATCTGATCACCGGTGACAAAGTCGAGGCCTACAACATGCCGCAGGGGCAGCTGGCCCAACTTTATCGCTCGATGGCCTGCGGCCTGCCGGGGAAAATGAGCAAGGTCGGCCTTGGTACCTACATTGATCCGCGCCTCGAGGGCGGCAAGATGAATCCGCGGACCAAAGTCCTGCCAGATATCGTCGAAGTCATGAATTACGGCGGCGAAGACTACCTGTTCTACAAGGCTATCCCGCTCGATTTCGTCATCGTCCGCGGCACCACCGCCGATGAAATGGGCAACATCACTTTTGAAGAAGAGGCGATGAAGCTCGAAGTCATTGGCGCAGTGCTCGCCGCCAAACGCTTTGGCGGTAAAGTGCTGGTGCAGGTTAAACGCGTGGCAAAGAACGGTACTCTGCACCCTAAGAATGTCGTCATCCCGGGTTACTTCGTCGACGCCGTCGTCGTGTGTGACGACCCAGAAAAGGATCATCGACAGTCGAGCAGTTTCTTTTACGATCCTTCACTATGCGGTGACTTGGTTATCCCCGAGGCTGCCATAAAACCGCTGCCGCTCTCGGTTCGCAAGATCATCGGTCGGCGCGCCCTGATGGAAATCAAGCCGGGCACGGCAATGAACTTAGGGACCGGAATTCCGAACGACGTCATCGGCGCGATCGCCGCCGAAGAGGGCATCACACAAGACATCCTGCTGACGGTTGAATCCGGCGTGTACGGCGGCATACCCGAAGGCGGAATCGATTTTGGCATTGCCCACAACACCATTGCGCTTCTCGAACATCCTGTGCAGATGGACTTCTACAACGGCATGGGGGTTCCCTTTACTTTTATGGGCGCAGCCGAAATGGATGCAGCAGGCAACGTCAATGCCACCAAGTTTGGCGATCGCTGTACCGGTTGCGGCGGCTTCATTGATATTACGCAGAACGCAGGGCATGTCATTTTCTGTTCCACGTTCACCGCACGCGGTCTCGAGGTTGATTTTAGTGGTGGCAAAGTCAACATCATCAAGGAAGGCACGGAGAAGAAGCTGGTCAGCAAGGTCTCCCAGGTTTCATTCAACGGTGAAATCGCCCGGAATAAAGGTCAAAAAGTTCATTTCGTGACCGAGCGCGCCGTTTTCGAGTTGCGTGCGGAGGGCCCTGTGCTTATCGAGATTGCTCCCGGTGTTGATCTTGAGCGAGATGTATTGGCGCAAATGGACTTTGTTCCGATAGTCGCTCCAAACCTGCGAATCACCGATTCATCAATCTACCAAGGTAGCCCCTTTGGACTGAGAAAAATGCTGTTTGCTAACAAGATATAGGAGAACCATGTATGACTTGCGGTTCGCGTAGCAATAGTGACGGGCGCAAGCGTGGTTTAGGTATTCACTTTTGCCAGAAAGGAGGGAACCACATCAGGTCTACAGAAGGTTTAGGTCAAACAATGTATATAGTCGCGGGTCCATACGAAATTCCTAGGAGAAAC
>CAIVZW010000721.1 GCA_903910495.1 uncultured beta proteobacterium | reverse complement strand
CAGTTAATCAGGGTACGGACAAATCAGAATCGTCTTTGCCAGCGTCGCCCATCGTCGTTAATCAGTTATTTGGCAAAATGCATTACGCGTCTCACACTCACTTGTTCTTGCCAAAGCTTCAGACAATCGTGCTGAAATTAGTTCAAAAAAAGGCCAGCAACCCCTGACGGGACGCTGGCCTTTTTGAACGTTCAACAAGTTTCTTTTTAGAACCTCAATTATTAGATTCGAGAATTACTGGTCTGTTACCAAAACAAGTACCTGGTCGCCGAATTTGTCAGTAACCATTTTCTCGATCTTCAACAGCTCATACCAGCGGCTGAATGCAGCAATGAAGACAACCGTGATCAGGAACATGAGTATCACAGACATGCTTGACAGCAGATAAAGCTGCTTGGGCATGAAATTTCCGGTTACGTTCAGGTATCCGGCCCACATGACGATGGGGTAAACCAGAAGCGCCGGAACAGCGGTCACCCAGGCGTATCTGGCTTTGCCGAGTCTGATCAGCATGGTCGTGCCGACAATAAGCGCACAGGAGGCCAGGAGCTGGTTGGCCATGCCGAAAAGTGGCCAGATCGTTGAAATATCGCCGGTATAGACCAGATAACCCCACGAACCTGTGAACAAGGCGCTGGTGATGACGATGCCCGGCGTCCACGAATTGTCGGCAAACGGCTTGTACACCCGACCGAGCATTTCCTGCAGCAGATAACGGCCAACTCGCGTACCGGCATCAACAGCGGTCAGGATGAACACTGCTTCGAACATGATGGCGAAGTGATACCAGTAAGCCATCATCCCCTTGAATAACGGCACGGCGTCGAAGATGTAAGCCATGCCGACGGCCAGCGAAACAGCACCGCCCGGACGTCCCTGGATCTGTTCGCCAACCTCGGCGGCGAGGCGGGGCAGATCGACCACGGCGATGCCCAGCTTGGCAAAAGCCGCTGGTGCCGCATTGATCGCGAAGTAATCGGCCGGCACCAGAACGCAGGCGGCGATCAGCGCCATGATGGCGACAAACCCTTCGGTCAGCATGGCACCATAACCGACAAAGAGAACGTCCTTCTCGTTGCCGATCATCTTGGGCGTTGTCCCGGAACCAATGATGGCATGGAAACCGGAGAGCGCTCCGCAGGCAATGGTAATGAACAGGAACGGGAAGGCAGCGCCTGGAATGATCGGGCCACCGCCGAAGAAGTAATCGGTAACGGCTGGCATCTTGAGTTCGGGATGAACAAAGACGATGCCCAGTGCCAGAGCAGCGATGGTACCGATCTTGAGATAGGTCGACAGGTAATCACGCGGCACCAGCAGGAGCCAGACCGGCAGAACCGACGCGGCAAACCCATAAGCCGGAATGATCACCGCCAGTTCCTTCTTGGTGAAGGTGAACATTTTTGCCAGAACCGGATCGGCGGCAATATATGGGCCGACATAAAGTGAAATCAACAGTAGAACCAGGCCGATGATGCTCATGCCCTTGATGTCACCAGGGCGGATCATCTGCATGTAAACACCCATGATCATGGCGATCGGGACGGTGGCAAATACTGTAAAGGTTCCCCAGGGGCTGTTGAACATGGCGTTGACGACGGCAATGGAGAGTCCGGCCAGGGTCAGGATCAGGATGAAGAGGATCGCTATTGAGGCAATCTTG
>CAIVZW010000720.1 GCA_903910495.1 uncultured beta proteobacterium | reverse complement strand
GACACATTGACGCCCAGGTCAATGACTTCGAGCCCCTTGCCTTCCATCATCATGCGCACCAGGTTCTTGCCGATATCATGCAGGTCACCCTTGACCGTGCCAATGATCACCTTGCCCGTGGCTTCGACTCCCGCCGATACCAGGTGGGGTTTCAGCAAGGCGGTACCGGCATTCATGGCGCGGGCGGCGATCAGCACTTCGGGAACAAACACTTCGTTGCGTTTGAACTTCCCGCCGATGATGTTCATTCCGGCCAGCAGGCCGTCTTCCAGAATGGCTCGGGCACCGATGCCCTGGTCGATGGCCTGTTGCACAAGTTCCTTCACGTCCTTGGCCTTGCCTTTTTGCAGGAAGGCCGAAATCTCGTCAAGAATTTCCATTTATTTATCTCCGTATGTACAAAAATCTTTAACCACCTGCCTCCTTGTCAGGATTATCTGAGTGGAGTAGCCATCTGAATGACAGGTTCTTGGATGCCGCGACCGGCAGCAATTGGCGATAGTACGCTTAGGTCATTGCTCCGTAAAAACTTTGTATTTCCCTTCGTGCTATTTCAACTGCCCGTCGGGCTTTGCCAACATTGCCATGCACGGTATATACATCCCTCACAATGAATTCAACATTTACACCATGTGTTGCACCCAGAGTCTCCCGGATATGATCAGCCCAGGCTTCTTCATCCAGTTTTACTTCAATTCCCAGGAACTTCGGGTCAGGCTTGCGGGAGAAAACAATATCTGTGCCCTGCAGCGCTTCACCCATAAAATGCTGATCGCACCAGGGCGATATGGAAACTTTTTTCAGATGGGGTAATTGCCGTATGTCATCCCATACACGATGTACGGGCTCACAACAACCGTAATAAAGCAATCCCAATGGCTCGCAGACATCACGATAGTACGGGAAACAGAATTCGTGAAACATATCGGGCGAGACAGAAACTGTCTCCTGACTGTTTGAGGCTCCCCATATATCACATAGTCTTACAGCATTTTCTTTATGATCCGGAGCCGGCAGGCTGGCAGTGAAATTTGGACTTGATCCAAAACTGATTTGATTGCCATTATTAAGTTGCAGCAAGCCATTGGATTCAAACCATCGCAAAATGCGCAACCCGTTATCACGCAGGTAAGCCATGAGTTGATGGACCTCATCAGGAGTCTCACACATGGCTATGAACAACTCTTCAAGCCCCATTATTTCATTTGCCCTCCTGGTGAGTTGTGTGGTTCTGAAAGTGGCCAATGCCACTTGTATATCAACGTTCAAAATGTCGCCCAGGAGATCCTCTATGAAAGCTTTCCAGAGCATTGTACGTTCCTTATCCACCTTACAAATCGCCGGGCGCAGTAGGTGAAAATCCTCTTTCAGGTTTTTAACAGGATGTAAGAAACGATACCCTGCCTCAACACCCTGCGAGTCTTTAACCGTTTCCTGTCCGATTTTTACACCGAACTCATCAATATCTGTGAACCAGTTAACAGTGAATGTATCGGGGATTACTTTGTCGTCGTTGATCAATTCATGGTTACGGATATTCCGGAGCAGTTGGTCCTCCACTGCCCTGCCATCTTTTGTTGAACAGCGCAATATTCCTTCAGGCATAAAATCGCGTTCAAATCCTGCAGGCAGTCCTGCTTCAACGATAAACAGCGGCCGGGCTCCTTTGCATCCGTCATTCAGATCGAACCACATCTTTTTCCGTTTTGCCATAATTGGCAGAGCAGCGTATTCAAGCTGTTTTTTGGCAAGTTCGCGCAAATACTTCCTTTCATTATCCGAGATATGAAATTCAGTATTGTCATTTTGAGCACCTGCCAAACCTGCGCCAACCTCAGCATGACGACTCTTAATTGATCTTTTCATTATCCTGACTTTCTAATCCCGTTAAATAATAGAGTTTTGAATTGCGTCCGACTTCGTCCCGGATGCGCCGCACACGATCCTCAGTGGCCAACGGCCAGCCCGCATTCCGCATCAAACCAGCAATCATTCGGTCGCCTGAGCGGGGATGACGAATACTTCAGCGTTTCCATAGCTGATATTTCAATCGACCACGAACAGCCGGGCGCCTGTTGCTGTGAACGAACGGTGGGGTTCGGCATTGTCGGAGACCTGGTAACTCATTCCGGGTTTCAAGACAAATTTTCGTCCATCCTGAAGCTCCGTATTCAGTTCGCCTTCAAGACAGAACAGGATGTGGCCCTTTGAACACCAGTGATCGGCCAGATAGCCGGGCGAGTAGTCGACCATGCGCACGCGGATGGAACCGAACTGGCGAGTGCGCCAGTAGGCTATGCCTTGTTCTCCCTTGTGTTCTGTTCGTTCAACTTCAGTCCAGTCGGTTGTTGCGAACGGGATGCCGGTCATGTCCATTGTTAAGCCTCCAGTAAGAAATATTTTCGATGAGAATCTTCGTGGGTCAGTATGTTGCTCATTCCCGCCGGGGAAACAGCAGGGGTGCGATATTGTCGGCCAGCAGCAGCCCGATAGCCAGTACGGCACCGATCAGGATCATATCGGTCATCAGGCTGATGCCCACGATGTTGTCCTGCTCCAGAAGGGCGTGTATGCCACGAAAACCCATGCTGCCGGGAACCAGGGTGATGAGGCCGGGAATTTTTACCAGGATGTCGGGCTGGCCCGAGAGGTAAGTATAGAAATGCCCCGCGCTGGCTACCGCGAGCGCTCCGGCAAAGGCACCGACGACGTTGCCGAGAACGGTGCTGACCAGTGAAAACACCGCCCAGGCCAGCAGGCTGCCGCCGACCAGCACATGAACGGTGCGCCATGGGGCTTGCAAAACACCGAGCATGGATACTCCGAGCGCGGCGATCGCCGGCCAGATGAACCAGGCGGGCAATGGCTCAAGAGTACCCGTGGGGTGTGCAGGCAGGAGGTGCTGGCTGATCTGCGTGCCGATGACCAGCCCCGCCACCATCATGAACAGCAGCAGGAATACCCCGGCCAGCCGTCCGGTGCCGGACAGAAGATTCTGTGTGGCGAGTTCGGACATGGCAATGGTCAGGGTAAAACCGGGGAGCAGCAGGACAACACCGGCCACGGCGGTGATGAACGGCGTTTGCTGGGGGAAAACGAGGCTGAGAAGATGGGCACAGATGGCCGCCGAGGCGCAGAGGATTACCGGCATTGCCGGTCCCAGGCGAGGTACACGGGCCAGCGCAAGATAGGCGCCGACGAAGAGCATGCCGACCAGACCAGCACACAGCATCTCGGTCCATCCGCCGCGCAGGAGAACGGCCACGGAGGCGGAAAGCAGAAAGCCGAGGAGCACGAACGGCCCGCCGGACCACAGCGGCGGTGCGCTCATGATGTCCTTGAGTTGTTCTTCGCAGTGCTCCAGGCTTTCAATGCCGTCCACTTCGCGAATCAGTCTTTCCAGGGCGATCAGGCGGGCCATGTTGTAGTCGTAGAAACGCAGGCGCAGCATTTCAACCCGCTGCGTCGTGTCGTCGGCCGTGATGTTCAGGGTCAGCATGGTGAGCACGGCAAAGCAGTCGATGCGCACGCCAAGACGATGGCCCATTGCGTTCAGGTGGCGTTCAAGATCATGCGCCGGCATTCCGCTGATATGTAGCGCTTGCGCCAGATTACGCAGGAATGTGGCGAGCCGGTCGAGGTTATTTGTCATGGTGTAGGTCGGGCTTCAGCCCGACAAGCAAGGCAAGCAAGGCAGCCGTCGGCCTGAAGGCCGACCCACAAAGCCGTCGCAAGCGATCGGATAATCCGTATTCACGGATGCTCCGCCCAGTTGCGCGCTCGGTCGACGGCGCGACGCCAGCCAGCCATCAAGGTATCGCGTTGTGCAGCCGGCATGGCCGGTTCGAAGCGACGCTCGGCCTGCCAGAGCGTGGCCAGTTCGGATTCATCCTGCCAGAAACCGACGGCCAGACCGGCCAGGAAAGCCGCGCCAAGGGCAGTGGTTTCGGTGACCTGCGGGCGAACCACCTCGACACCGAGCAGGTCGGCCTGAAACTGGAGCAGCAGGTTGTTGCGGGCGGCGCCTCCATCGACGCGCAGTTCGCTCAGGGGCCTCGCTGAATCGCGTTCCATGGCGCTCAGTACTTCAGCGCTCTGGAAGGCGATGGCTTCGAGCGTGGCACGAGCGATGTGCGCACGGTTGGTGCCACGGGTCATGCCGAGCAGGGCACCACGCGCGTAAGGGTCCCAGTAGGGTGCGCCGAGACCGGTGTGCGCCGGAACCAGAAACACGCCGCCGTTGTCCGGCACGGAGGCGGCAAGGGCTTCGATTTCTTCGGAGCGGGTAATCATGTGCAGTTCGTCGCGCAGCCATTGCACGGCGGCGCCGCCCATGAACACGCTGCCTTCGAGCAGGTAAGCAGTATTCCCGTTGCGTCGCCAGCCGACGGTGGTGAGCATGCGATGGCTCGAGTCCATCGGCTGCTCGCCGGTGTTCATCATCAGGAAGCAGCCGGTACCGTAGGTATTCTTGGCCATGCCCTGACACAGGCAGGCCTGTCCGAAGGTGGCGGCTTGCTGGTCGCCGGCGATGCCGGCCAGCGGAATGGGTGCGCCCAGCAGTGTCTCGTCGAGCAGGGCGATGCGCGAACTGCTATCGACGATCTGCGGGAGCAGTGCGGCGGGTATGTCGAATAGCGCGAGCAGTTCATCGTCCCAGCACAGACGGTGGATGTCAAAGAGCATCGTGCGCGAAGCGTTGGATACGTCGGTTACGTGTACGCGACCACCAGTCAGCTTCCACGCCAGCCAACTGTCAATGGTGCCGAAGGCTAGTTCGCCGCGTTCGGCGCGGGCGCGGGCGCCGGCGATGTTGTCGAGCAGCCAGCGCAGTTTGGTTGCGGAGAAGTAGGCATCGATCTCCAGGCCGGTTTTCCGGCGGATGAGTTCGGCATGCCCGGCGGCGGCGAGCTCGCTGCAAAGGGGCGCGCTGCGCCTGTCCTGCCACACGATGGCACGGGCAAGCGGCTCGCTGGTGGCGCGATCCCAGAGCAGCGTGGTTTCGCGCTGGTTGGCAATGCCGATTGCGGCAATCTGCTTGCCCTCGACTCTGTTATCAAGAAGCACACGACGGGAGACGGAAAGCTGAGTCTGCCAGATGTCGCCGGCATCGTGTTCGACCCATCCCGGTTGCGGATAGTACTGGGTGAATTCCTGCTGCGCCGATCCGCAGATCCGGCCGGCACAGTCGAAAAGAATGGCGCGGGAACTGGTGGTGCCTTGATCGAGTGCGAGCACATATGTTCTATCCATGAATCCTCTCCGGAACCCTGATGCGAGACCTGTCAGTTTGCCACGATGTGTGCGGTAAATCAGCGTCCGGGGTCGATGTTTTTTAGCCCGTGACGATCGCAGTTCGCCAGGCTCTTTACGAGAAATCGATTCCCCTTGCTGAAAATTGTCTGCACATGAGTTTAGAATGCAGTCTAAGTTTGCGATCGAGAAGGAGAGCAGAGTGAATCAAACGATACAGGAAGCCGCCGAAGCATTCCGCCACGCGCTCAGTTCGGAGACGATGGGCGAGCTCAGTTTTCCAACCAGTCTGGACGCCAGTCGGCGGGTACTCAAGGCGGTGGAAAATCCCGATATTGGGCTGACTGCACTGGCGAAGATCGTTGTCGCCGAACCCTTGCTGTCGGCCAAGGTGATCCGTCTGGCCAATTCCGTCGCCCTCAATCCGACCAATCAGACCGTACGCGATGTCAGGCATGCCGTATTGCGCGTCGGCATGGATCCGATCAAGGCTCTGGCCATGGTGCTGATCATGGATCAGTTGCGTCAGGCCCAGCGCCATAGCGGCTGCCGCGAATTCTCCAGTCGTCTGTGGGAACGCAGCATACACATCGCTGCACTGTCTTATGTTCTCACCAGAAAACTCACCCGCCTCAGCGCCGACGAGGCCATGTTTGCCGGCATCGTGCACGACCTGGGACGCTTCTATCTGCTCTCGCGGGTGGCTGATTATCCGGTCTTGCTGGAGGATGTCGTTGTGCTGGCAGAAACCATCAACGATCTTGCCGACCAGGCTAGCGAGAAAGTACTCAACGAACTCAATCTGCCGGCCTCCGTGGTCGATGCCGTGCTGGCCTCACGTCGCTACAGCGGCTCCATGCCGCCCGCCACACTTGGGGATATTCTCTTCATCGCCGCTGCTGTTTCGCCTCGCCAGGATCCGTTTGAGGATCTCGATAGCCGTGTAATCCCGGCGGCCGATAGTGTGCTTGTCCTGGGTCTCGATCAGGGTACGGTGTCCGAGGCCATTGCCGCTTCCGGTGACGAGATCTATTCGATTGTTGTCGCGCTGGAAAGCTGATGACGGCCTGTAGATAGCTACAGTGAGCAGCTTACCGGCGATTCACGGAGGTCTCATGGATCAATCGCACAAGGCGGGAAAGCTTGTCCATACAAGCCTGATTCCCATGCGCTGGGGAGATATGGATGTCTACGGCCATGTGAACAACACGATCTACTTTCGTTACATGGAACAGACCCGTGTCGAGTATCTGGAAAGTGTCGGGTATACGTTGGAACCAAAAGGAATCACGCCGGTGATCATCGACGCCAGTTGCACTTTCCTGGTACCACTGACCTATCCGGGGGTGGTCGAAGTGAAAATGTTCTTCGGCGTGCCGGGGCGCAGCAGTATTCCTACACGCTACGAAATCGGTTTGCAGGGCGACACTACCCTCTATGCGACCGGCGATACAAAAATCGTTTGGGTGAATATGGCAAGCGGAAAATCGGTGCCGATTCCGGAGGATGTGCGAACCCGTCTGTCAGGCGTCGATGTTTGATAAATGGGATTTGCGCCACTTCGGCGTTCCGTCGTAATTAACTGTTTTTTACTGATCACCATGAACGTCGCTATTGATATCGTTTCCGACCTTGTTTGCCCCTGGTGCTTCATTGGCAGGCGCCGCCTGGCCAGTGCCGTTGAACTGATCAAGGAAAAACAAGTTGAAGTACGTTTCCAGTTTAATTGGCTGCCCTATTTTCTCAATCCCGACACACCTTCTGCAGGCGAGCCGTATCGTGCCTTTCTTGAAGCCAAGTTCGGTGGTGCAAAACAGGTGGATCAGTTACAAAGGAACGTGGCCGATGCCGGGCGTGATACAGGCATCGAATTTGACTTTGCACGCATTCTTACCCGCCCGAACACCTTGCGGGCACACCGACTGATCTATCGTGCCCAGTCGACCGGTCATCATCCGTCAGCAATCGAAGCACTGGTCGAGCGTCTGTTTGTGGCCCATTTTCAGCGCGGCGAGAACATAAGTGATATCCCGACACTGGCCGATATTGCCGCTGAATGCGGTGATCGCAAGGATGACGTGATCGACTATCTGGAGAGTAACGAGGGTACGCAACAGGTCAAATCGCTGGTCGCCAAGGTGGGTGAGATGGGCGTTTCCGGCGTTCCCTTCTTCATCATCCAGCGCCGTCTGGCGGTGTCAGGGGCGCAAACCGGGGTGGTGCTGGCAGCAGCCATCATGCAGGCGATGCAGTCGCCGACATGAGCCCCGTTTGCTGCCCATACCGGAAGACTGCAATGCTTAAAGGCCGACCAGATTGTCCGTTGTCGCGCGCAGTCTTTCCGTAAGCTTGAGAGCCAGCGACTGATAGAACCGGCTCGAAAGACCGGGTACGGAAGCCAGCAGTGAAAACACTTCGGCTCTTTCGAGCACGTCGGCTTCCGAGGCCTCAATGGCTACGACGGATGCACT
>CAIVZW010000719.1 GCA_903910495.1 uncultured beta proteobacterium | reverse complement strand
TACCAGGGCATCACGGCGATTGCATGCGGCGAATCCGGCCAGATTGATCGCATCCTTTGCAGATCCGAATGGAGGAGCATAGGCGAGTTCCAGATGGCACAAGTCTTCAACCGTCATGCCGGCCACAATCGCTGTCGCCAGAATGTCCAGACGCTTGTCGACACCCTCGAAGCCGCTGACCTGGGCACCGAGCAGACGACCATTTTCCGGTTCCCAGAGGATTTTCAGTGTCAGTGGTTTGGCCCCCGGATAATAGGTGGCATGCTGGTGATCGTTGACCGTTACGGTTTCATACGGTCGCTTGGCAGCATTCAGGCGTTTTTCGCTCCAGCCGGTGATGCCGGCTGCGACATCGAAAGCGCGCACGATGGCCGTACCCAGCGAACCGGGATAGGGGCGAGCCTTGTCCGGCATGAAAATATGGTCGGCAGCCACACGCCCCTGCCGGTTGGCCGGCCCCCCCATGGGCACCACTGTTCTGTCACCCATGACGCGGTCAGCTGTCTCGACAGCATCGCCGGCAGCATAGATGTCCGGATCGGATGTGCGCTGGAATTCATCGACCACGATGTGCCCGCGCGGACCCAGTTTCAAACCGGCAGCGCGAGCCAGTTCGGAATCGGGTTTTACGCCAATGGACAACACAACCAGATCAGCCTCCAGTGCTTTGCCTGAAGTCAGATGGCAACGAACAAAGTCGGCGCAAGGCTCAAAGCGGGCAACACCGTCACTCAGCGTGATCGCGATGTTGTGACGGCGAAGCTCGCTTTCCAGTAATGCAGTCATCGGCGCATCCAGTGGCGGCATAATCTGTGTCTGCAACTCCACCAGTTGCACGGAAAGGCCCTTGCGCTGCAGTTGTTCGGCCATTTCCAGCCCGATGAAGCCGGCACCGATCACCACGGCGCGCATGCCGGTATCGGTTGCCGCGACAATGCGATCCATGTCTTCCAGATTGCGCAGGGTGAAAATGCGCGGATCATCGATACCCGGCAAGTCCGGGCGCAGCGGCGAAGCACCGGGTGCCAGCATCAACTTGTCGTAGGATTGCCAGTCGGTGCTGCCACTTTCCAGATGGCGGATTTCAACGCGTTTGTTGGTGCGATCAATGCTCACGGCCTCGCAGCGGGTGTGTACATCGAGCTTGAGCAGGGCTTTCAGTGAAGCCGGTGTTTGCACAGCGAGGACATCGCGCGCCGCAATTTCGCCGCCGATGAAGTACGGCAGGCCACAGTTGGCAAACGATACATCGGGGCCACGTTCGATGATCGTGATTTCGGCGTTTTCGCACAGGCGACGGGCGCGGGCGGCGCATGAGGCTCCGGCAGCGACGCCGCCGATGACCAGCAGTTTTATTGAAGAAGTCATGAATTTCCCCTTGTTGAGATAAAGATAAATCAGCACTGCTTCGTGGAACAGGATTTCAGATTCGAGATCAGTGTTTCCATGCCGCCGCCATCCAGGACCCGACGGAATCCCAGCTTTTCCAGAGATTCACGGGCAATGGCCGAGCGACGACCACTACGGCAGTACAGCAGGATGGGAGCTTCCTTCGTGAGCCCTTTTATTGAGCGGATGCCAACATCGATTTGATCGTACGGGATATTGATCGCCCCCTCGATATGTCCGCCAGAAAATTCCTGGGCCGTGCGCACATCGATGATCGTTGCATCCATCCTCGTTCCCTTGAACACGATGTCCTTTGCTTGTGCCTGCAAGGACGACAAGGCGATGACCGACAATATGAGCAGCATTTTTTTCATGGGGATCCTCGACACAAATAAGGGACTGCGGGATTTATGAGGAAACATTCCCGTGTCAGTGATGAGCGCAGCCGCAACCACTTCCCGCCTCATCATCAGGGCTGCTGCAAGCGCAATCCTGGCCGTGCTGATGTCCGTGGGCTGCGCCCTGATCGTGGTGGCCGCCACCGCAACATTCAACTTCGGTTACTTCTGCCAGACAACCGGCAGCCAGTTCGGCCATAGCTTCTCCCACGGTAATTGCGTCGGTATTGAAAACCCGGATACCACGACTGCGCAAGCCGTTGAACATTCCACGGCCAATTCCGCCAGCACAAACGATGACATCGATCTGCTGCGGTGTCGCGCTGCAAGCGCCGGAACTGGCATCAATTCCGATGCATTCGCTGCTGACGCTATCGATCACCAGCAAGGCTGGTGCAGCGCGAAAATTGGGGGCGATTTCGGAATCAAGGCCTTTCAGTTGGCCAACAGGCATACAGATTTTCATTTTGACAATTCCTTGGAATCATTGCTGCAAAAAAGTGGCAGATCATTGATCTGGCTGCAAGCCCGCACCCGAAAGGGATTTCCGGCGAGTTGCATAAGCTTTCAATCTGTCACCGACTAAAACTGAATCTCGCCGCCTCCGTGTCAGTCAGCGAATGGCTTATCTGGTAGATGCCCGAAATGATATTCAGCGCACCACGGTGTTCAAGCAGCGCGTGAGAGAGATCGGTTTCGGTGAGCAATGCCACGCTCTCGGCAGAATACCCGGTAACGAACAGAACCCAGTCCACACCGGCATCCTTGCCGCGAATGCGCTGCTCTTTCGTAAGTTCGGGTTTCAGCGCTGCCTCAAGCAGGTGGGCACTGACAAACCCCGGTCGGGAAGGGAGCGAGGGCAGCACTTCCGTACTTAGCCATTCGCGCAAGGCAACTTCGTTTTCCGGCGCAGGACTGAAACGGATCAGCAGGCCAACTTGCCCGAGCCCGAACCCCTGGCTGCTGGTGACCTGGCAAAAACCTCGATTCATGCCGCGATAATGCGTCATCATTTTCGAAGTCCAGGGACTTGGATTGTTCAGCCGTTCGAGATAGGAGGGTGAAGCCAGGGTATTGAGATCCTTGACTTCATACATCACGAAGTAGTTTGGCTTTCCGGATAACGCGACCCAGCGGGAGCCGCGCAGGAAACCTGGAATCGACATTCTTTCGTGAAAATGCTCGTGCGAATGCCAGTTGTCATGTTCGACAATCGCTTCCGGTACGACGTCGAATGACAAAATCATTGCCGCTTTACCGAGCAGTGCCATTTTCGTTTCTCCTCAAGTTGAGATCAGGCTTTAGCTGATTCGGAGTTGTTCGTTGAGTGGTGGGACAAACGGATATCTGGCAGAAAGACCGCCAACAATCCGATCAGCGGAAGGAATGAGCACAGCTTATAGACCGGCACGATGCCCCAAAGGTCTGCCAATTGACCCAGAACCGCCGCGCCTATTCCTCCCAAGCCAAAAGCCAGGCCGTAAAACAGGCCGGAAACAGTACCGATTTTGGCCGGAAACAGTTCCTGAGCATAAACCAGAATGGCCGGGAAGGCCGAGGAAAGCATGAATCCGATGATCATGGTCAGCACCACCGATGTCGATAAATCGACGTAAGGCAGCACGAGGGTAAAGGGAGCAACCCCAAGGATGGAGACCCAGATCACCTGTTTGCGGCCGATGCGATCGCCGATCGGACCGCCAAGCAAGGCACCGGCGGCAACAGAAAACAGGAAATAGAACAAATGATATTGAGCATCCTGAGTGTTGATACTGTAGTGGTCCATCAGATAAAAGATCAGATAGCTGCTGATACTGGCCATATAAAAATATTTCGAAAAAAGCAGCGCCATCAGTACGGCAAGGGTGATGAGCACTCTGCGCCTGGGCAGCGTTTGAACGGGTGCTGCAGTCACTTTTTTCGGCTGACGTTGGTGGTGGCAATACCAGAAACCAACGCCGGTAAGTACTATCATCGCCAGCAGGGCGAACAATGAGAACAAAGCAATGCTCCGCTGGCCGTGGGGCAGTACGATCCAGGCCGCCAGCAATGGCCCTGTGGCCGAACCGGCATTGCCGCCCACCTGAAATATGGATTGCGCCAGACCGTGCCGGCCGCCGGAGGCCAGACGCGCTACACGGGCAGATTCCGGGTGAAAGATCGATGAACCCGTGCCCACCAGGGCAGCTGCCAATAAAATCAGGGGGAACGTGTCGGCGAACGACAAGGTCAGTAGACCAATCAAGGTACAGCCCATGCCCAATACCAGCGAGAATGGCTTGGGGTGCTGATCGGTGTAATAACCAACAACAGGTTGCAGCAGAGACGCTGTACATTGATAGGTCAATGTAATCAGGCCGATCTGGGCAAAATTCAGGTGCAATTCTGTCTTGAACAGGGGATAGATGGCGAGTATCAACGACTGAATCGTGTCGTTGAGAAAATGGGAAAAACTGATGGCGCTCAATACCTTGAACGATATCGTATGGCTTGCGTCCTGATTTGCCACAGAACCTGCTTTCATTTATTTATATTCGCTTTTTAAAACCGGCCAGCAACCTTACGAGGTATTAGAACTATCCGTCTCGCGACGACATGTCACAGGCTCCTGCTTCAAGAGTGACCGCGAGCAATCCGATGGGACGCAGCACAACCCCAGATATTATGGCATATGCTAACAATATATGCTGGAGTTTTGCTCTGGATTAGTGCGGCGAGGCGAAATCCGGAATCGAGATCAGCGGCGGGTTCAGCGCTGCGTCGTATGCGCTCTGACCCCCAGCCACTCACCATCGCGCTGTTCAAGCAGGTATTCCTCAAGAGCCTCAAAGCGGAAGGCCTTGCCGTTCATCAGGCCCTGTTCGACAGCAATTGACCTGACGATAACACTCTTGCATGTTTGCTCGGATTCGCCGTCAGCGAGGGAGGCTTCTGTTGAAACACGGCGTTGCCGGTAATCCTTGAGGCTGGCGATCGAATTCAACGTACTTTGAACCATTTCATCACGGCTGAATTCGAGGGTGCTTGTGCCGCTGGCTGTCTGGACGGTGGCTTTGGCCACAATCTCAGGCGCAAAGAGGCCGAGGATGGTCTTGATGTCGCGCCGGGCGATGGCTCGATCGAAGCGTCCAAGCCAGACTTCGCCGATGGTCAGCGGTGGGCAACCGATGATCGGAGTCGGCGACGGTTCGGAGGCCGTTACTTCCGGGGGAGTTGAGGCTGCCGGTAAGGGTACGGTTTTCGCGGCGTCCGCCGCTTTCATGCGGCCGGTGCGCTGCTCAAGTTGTTTTCTGGACGTGGTATCAACGGTTGCGGAATAGCGGTCGAGTTCCTGATCGAAACTGCCCGGCACATAGAAATCGGGAATTTTGCTCAGGATGACCGGCAGCAGGATGGTCATCAAGGCCCGTAAACGCAGATCAGCCGAACTCGGGTCGCGGGCGAAGCCGACCTTGCCGCTGTCGATCACGACATTGCCGCCGTTGGCGTCGAGTAACGTAGCGCCGCGGTTGACCTTGTCGTAGGTGCCCTGTTGGTAGCTGCTATTGGCCATCTCGGCCGGCAGTACGTAAGGCTCGTGGTCCGTGCCGCGGATGCCGATTGTGGCAGACGGCGTGATGACGCGGTGATCGTTGCTGTTGAGCCGGCCGATCCAGCCGCTGATGACGCGCAATGAGCCGGTGATCAGGCGCAGGATCTGGCGGTCGGTGGACTTTCCTTCGGCGGCGAAACGCTCCGGAACAAACTCGGCTCCCGGACGCAAGGCGACGATGCCTGAATCAGCGGTTTGCAATACTGCTTCGCTATTGGCGGCGGCGCTTACCTTCTCACCCACATAAACAGTGCCGCCTTCACTCAATTTGCGGCTTGCTCCGTCCTTGTCAGTGACTGCAACATCACCACGCAGACGCCAGACATTGGCGAATGGCTTGCCGCTATCGGGATTCTCCGCTGTAGCTTCGGCGGAAGTAGCAGGTACAGGGAACAGGGTGGCACAGGCCAGAGCAAGAGCCAGAACTATCCGCGCAAACGGCTTCAGAGAGACTGGTTTCATAGCGATACCCATGTGCAGATGATGATAGCGTCAGGAGAAGTTTAATGCCGAATGAAGCGCGATGGAAATCGGATTCAGGGACTTATTTTACGAGTCGCGTCTGCCCAGCAGTTAGGCGTTTCGTAAAGGCGTACTCGCTCAAGGTGCAGGCTGTTACCGTAAGTGTCGCGATAAACCCCATCGAGAATCGTGAAGGCTTGCTCGGCGAGGTTTTCAGCGGTCGGGACACATTCCAGTACCACCGTTTTGTGCTCGGGCAGTGCTTGCAGAAACTGTACAACCGGCGTGTCGCCGGCATAGACGAGGAAGGCGTGATCCCACAGGTCGATCAGATGCTGCTTGGCCAGCGCCTTGATCTCGGAGAAATCCATGACCATTCCGTTGGCTGCATTGCCCTCATGGCGGATGATGTCGCCGGCCAGCGTAATTTCCAGCGCGTAGCGATGGCCGTGCAGATGGCGGCATTGACTTTTGTGGTCTGGAATGCGGTGGCCGGCATCAAACTCAAGGCGGCGAGTGATAAGCATCGAAAAACCTGAGAAAAATTCAGCTTACGATTATATCATTGCGCCATCGGCTTCCTGCTGTGCCCGTGCTTACGGATTGGAGACTTCCACAAAATGTTGAACCCATGCTGAATGTCAAGGATCACAGTCGCGACAGTGTTGGCCTGAGCTACGTTTATCCGGTGGTGTCCCGCCGCGCCGGTGGCGTTTCGATCGGCATCAACCTGAACATCAACAATGCCTGTAATTGGGCGTGTGTGTATTGCCAAGTGCCCAATCTGACACGCGGCGGGCCACCGCCAATCGACTTGCAACAGCTTGAGAGCGAACTGCGTGCTTTCCTGCATGAAGCCACCGCAGGCGATTATCTTTCCCGGCATGTGCCGCCCGAGGCCCGCCGGTTGATGGATGTGGCGTTTTCCGGCAATGGCGAGCCAACCAGTGCAGCCGAGTTTTACGATTCTGTCATGCTCGTTGAGAAGGTGCTTGCCGACTTTTCCCTATGCGATCAACTGAAGCTTCGCCTGATCACCAATGGCAGTCTGATGCATCGTCCGCGGGTATGTCAGGGAATCGCGCGCATTGGTGCGCTGAATGGCGAGGTATGGTTCAAGGTCGATCGGGCAAGCGAGGTGGGGGTGAGCAGAATCAATGGTGTTCATCTGGCTGCTGCGCAGATCAGTGCCGCCTTGCTCAAGTGCGCTGAACTGGCGCCGACCTGGGTACAGACCTGTTACTTCGCGATCGATGGCATGGAAGCGAGCGAGGAAGATCGCTTGGCCTATCTTGAACTTATCGAATCAGCCAGAGAAAAAATAAAAGGCGTGCACCTCTACGGTCTGGCACGCCCTTCATTACAACCTGATGCGCAGAAACTTTCGAACCTGTCGCTCGAAGATTTTCAGCGCTTTGCCCGGCGAATTTCCGCGCTAGGCGTTGAGGTTGTTGCCAACCCCTGACTCGCCTTGAAGATCAGGCTGCTTTTTTCTTGTTCTTGGCTGATTTTTTCAGCGTTTTGTAGAGATCAGCTTCTTCACTCTTCAGATATTCGATGACATCGATATCTTCGCGCTTGATGCGCTGGATGTCAATTTGTTCAACGTGGACCAGGCGTAACAGTTCGCGCACCGGCTTTGGCATATTCCGGCCGCTCTCGTAGCGTGAACCGCCACTTTGAGTAACTCCGATTTTTGACCAGAATTGCTGCTGATTCAGGCCCAGTTTGCGACGAATCTCGCGGGGCTCGGTCTTGTCGAGGACTTTTGAACTGTTCATGTTGCTCCTTTCGTTCGGCTAACGTGCCGTGGTAAAGCCGGTGTTCTTTCGACCCCGGTCAGAAATTGCCTCTATATTACTTTAGTCATGCAGGAATACCAGTATAGAATAACCACACAAACAATTGCAAGTGGCATGTGAAAAGACCATGCGATTAACCGGGTCTCAGGCCTATAAATCAAAAGTACCCCATACTTTCCAAAGAGAATTAGGGTAAAATTGCGACCTTTGAAGACCAACAATTGGATTGGGAATGGCACTGATAGTTCAGAAGTTCGGAGGTACGTCGGTGGCAACGACGGACCGGATCAAAAACGTGGCCAAACGGGTCGCTCGCTGGAAAGCACAGGGACATGACATTATTGTTGTCCCCTCAGCCATGTCCGGCGAGACAAATCGACTGATCGGTCTGGCCAAGGAAATTTCCGCGACACCGGATCCGCGGGAACTCGACGTTATTGCGTCGACAGGCGAACAGGTCACCATCGGCCTGCTAGCTATGGCCATGCACGAAGAAGGTCTCAAGGCGAAAAGTTATACCGGAGCGCAGGTTCGTGTGCTGACTGACAGTACCTTTACCAAGGCGCGTATCCTGCAGATCGACGACGAACGCATCCGCAGGGATCTTGCCGAAGGCCATGTCGTCGTCGTTGCCGGATTCCAGGGCGTCGACGAAGACGGCAACATCACCACCCTGGGTCGTGGGGGTTCCGACACCTCGGCTGTGGCATTGGCTGCGGCTCTGAAAGCGGATGAATGCCAGATCTACACCGATGTCGATGGCGTATATACGACCGATCCGCGCGTTGTGCCGGAGGCACGAAAACTCGACACCATCACTTTTGAAGAGATGCTGGAAATGGCCAGCCTGGGCTCAAAGGTCCTGCAGATTCGCTCCGTCGAGTTCGCCGGAAAATATAAAGTCAAACTGCGTGTGCTATCCAGCTTCCAGGACGAAGGCGAAGGCACCCTGATCACTGTTGAGGAAGACAAGCAAATGGAACAACCGATTATCTCCGGGATCGCCTTTAATCGCGATGAGGCCAAGCTGACTGTTCTTGGCGTTCCTGATCTGCCGGGCATTGCTTACCAGATTCTGGGGCCTATAGCCGACGCCAATATCGATGTCGACATGATCATCCAGAACGTGGGCCATGATGGCACCACCGACTTCTCGTTTACGGTCAATCGTGGTGACTACAGCAAGGCGCTTGATCTGCTCAAGGGCATTGGCGCCAAAATGAATGCGCGTGGTGTGGTCGGCGACAACAAGACCTGCAAGGTTTCGGCGGTCGGTGTCGGCATGCGTTCGCATCCGGGCGTCGCCAGCAAGATGTTCAGCACATTGGGTAGTGAGGGGATCAACATCCAGATGATTTCCACCTCCGAAATCAAGATTTCCGTGGTTATCGAAGAAAAGTATCTCGAATTGGCGGTTCGCGTCCTGCACAAGGCGTTCGGACTCGACAAGACGGATTGATTCCGTTTGTGGTTTGACCGGGTGAGGTGAAACAGCTATCATCGCGCCCTTCCGGAGACGTGGCCGAGAGGTCGAAGGCACTCCCCTGCTAAGGGAGCATTCGGGCACAAACCTGAATCGAGGGTTCGAATCCCTCCGTCTCCGCCAGAAGCACCTTGGCTAACTCTCTTTAGCCAATTCGATAACCCCCCTACACGCCAGTGTTTGCGGGGTTTTTCGTTTATAGCTCTGCACCTCGCCAAACAAAAAAACTCTGTTTTTGTCCGTTTTCTCGCTCTTACAGGCCGTTTTTCTCGAAACCTCCTGACTTCGGGGTTTTGGTGCGGAATTTCTTAGCCCTTGAAATACAAGGCTTTGCGGGGTGGTTCTGACCGAGTTCGTGTTGGCATACGTTCTGGTTGCGTGAGGGATGCCAATGAAAATTGAGTCAAGACGGGGTACGATTGTCGACCAGGAGGAGGGGGGGGATTCGTGCCAAGTGTGCGCATTTCGCGGAACGTGACCGGTGATTTCGCGGCATCGTGACCGAAGAAGAGATGCTGCATGGGTAAAGGTTAAT
>CAIVZW010000718.1 GCA_903910495.1 uncultured beta proteobacterium | reverse complement strand
TCCATGAGCGGAATATCCACATGCCGGTAAAACTTGAACGTGTCGCAGTGCATGTCCACCGGACACGGATCATAGTTGCCCGGCGGATGGCCGGAGCTCTGGATGCCATGGGCTCGGCACCATTCACCGACGCGGGCGGGATACCCTTCGGCCAACAGCTCGGCGCGGAAGCCGAACAGCGAGACGCGCGCAGCCGCTGTCTCCGGTCCGATGTCGCGCCAGAGCGCCGGATAAAGCAGCACTGGACTGACACCGAATTTCTTCAGGAATTTTTCGTTGAACGCTGGCGTCCACGGTCGTGTTTGCGCGTAGAAGCCAACATCGTCAAAAAAGTTGCGCTGGATGGTCGTGCCCAAATGGTCCGGGAAGCGCTTGAAATATTCGCCATAGGTGAGCGGAATGAATTTGTCAACCGACTCCGTACTTAAGAAATCCACGAGGCGGTTCCCTGATTTGACACAGGTGAACGTCATAATTTTCCACGAACCTTCCGGAACTTTCCAAGACACCTTGCAGCCGACTACCGAGGCAGTGATGTCGATGCGCTGCCACGTCTGCGTGTTCATCGCGACAATGCCCATGAGCACACTGGCGGGCAAATCTTTGGAAAAGTCAGTCGGGCCTCGCACATCGTCTTCCGTCATGTCCAGACGTTTCATTGTGTCGTCTGGAAAAAGCTCCTGCATTTTTCCGCCCGCCGACCCGCTGGGAAAGCCAGTGTCGTCATAAAGGATGACCTCCATGCCGAGATCGCGCGCCATGTTCAGGATATCGGCATAGCGAGCAAAATAATCGCCACTCAAATATTTTGGCTTCATGTTTCCCATCGGCAGTATTGCCACGCCACCGAATCCGCTCTGATCGCGCGTGGCCTGCAGTTGCGCCTTGATCTCTGGCGTGGTCAGCGTGCCGTTGATGTGCCAGAGCGGCATCGGACGACGTGCTGAGGGGGGCTCTTTGAAGGCGCTGTCCCAATCCGATGCCGCCATACCCGTTGCATTAGGGCGGTTCATAACAGATTCATTTGCGGGGGTCGGCACGGTAGCGGCATGCAGTACGACCAGTGGCGCCAACGACAGGGCTATGAGAAGGCTATGTGCGTGTTCCATGAATTTTCCTTTTAATTTCTGCTTCTTCAATTGGCGACAAACTGCATGATCCGCATCGCATGGCCAGTGCTCTTGGTTTCGGCGGCGATACGCAACGTCAATAGGTGCGGCCCAGGTTTCAAGTCGGTGCCAAGCATGACGGTCCGCGGGTAGTGCAGCCCCTTGCTGTAACCATGAAACAAATCCACTGGCTGGAACCCTCCTCCGTCTACGCTCGCCTCCGCGATCCCGGCATCCGGCCCGGCGACGATGAATGCGCCGACTGCAGTGCCTTCGAATGCCAGTGTCGCTTCAGCTCCGGGTTCGGTCGCACAAAGCATCGGCAGCGAGGTAAACCGACCGCGCTTGCTACCGGCCAAATTCTTCCACTCCGGCACGCCCAGCGTCCAGCCGTTCTTCACCTTGGCCTGCGCAGGGTCGATAAACCGGCCGGCGGAATAGTTTAATGCGTCGAGGGGCGCAGCAGGCATCACGTGCGCGACAGCCGGCTCAGACTTGATCCAGGCGCGATTGAATAATTCGTTGATCATGCTGGCACAGATCGTGTTGCCCGCCGGGGCTGGATGAACCCCGCCGAACACTTTCCACGTCAACGTGCCAGCCGTGATCTCGGCAGCGACTTCGCGGGCGAGGTTGATCGTCGAGATGGAGTAGTGCTTTGCCACAGCTTCGTGTGCC
>CAIVZW010000717.1 GCA_903910495.1 uncultured beta proteobacterium | reverse complement strand
TCGCCGATTGACGGCAGGCTGAACAGGCGCAACGCCGGATAATCGGCGACGATGCGTTGCATCAGATCAAGCAGGGCGCTCTCGTAAGCGTTCGGTCCGGTCAACAGGAAGGCCTTGTCGACCATCGGATTACGGTTGAACAGATGGGCATAGAAGGTATCGAGCGCCCACGCGGCCATCGGATGCGCCATCTGCGGGAAACCCGGCAGAAAATAGTGTTCACGCACGCTAAAGCCGGCAATGCGGTTGAACGGATTGGGCACGATGTCGACGCCGCGCGGAAAAGTGCCGAGCAACAGGCGCGTGGCATTGACCTGATCACCAAAGCGGGCGCGGATCTCGCGTTCGGCGTCCGGATGCAGCACCAGATCGACCCCTAGCGCTTCGGCTGCGGCCTGCCGTGTATGATCATCCGGGGTGTTGCCGATACCGCCGAAGCTGAACACCGCCTCGCCCGAGGCAAAGCTGCGCTTCAGCGTCTCCGCGATGCGCGAACGTTCATCGCCCAGATACTCGACCCACGATAGCCGCAGGCCGCGCTCGCCAAGCAGTTCGACGATTTTCCTGAAATGCTGATCGACACGTTTCCCCGAAAGGATTTCGTCGCCGATGATGATTGCCCCAAAGTTCATGAACGTTCTCCGATTCGTTTAAAACCCACCACGCAGATTGCTGTAGGTCGGGCTTCAGCCCGACATTCCTTCCTTTGCCGCGCTTGTCGGGCTGAAGCCCGACCTACTGACGCTCACCACGGCACCTTGTCGCAAACGGCGCAGCGCTTCAAGACAAAAGTGAATATACGCCAGTGCCGCCAGCGATGGCGCGAGCAGACCGACGAAAGGAATATGGGTCAGCACAGCCATGACAAAGCCCAGCAGCAGCAGCGGCATGGCCTGTTGCCGGCGCAATTCACGCCACTCGCTATCCGTGGCGTGCACCGACAGCGCATCGTAGGCAAAGGTGCGACGGTTGAGCCAGGCCATCCAGAACAGGGGCAGGATCAGTCCGAAGCCCGGAATCAGCCACAGCGGCAAGGTCACCAGCCAGCCGATGATGAACAATAGCGCCGCCCACAGGCTGTTCCAGGTTGCGGCCACCAGGCTATCGGTCCCCATGCGCGCCAGTTCGGGATAATCCGTCCGCGACAGATGCGTGAGCAACAACGGCATGACCACGACCGCCGTCAATACCATGGCCACCAGGTAACTGGCCGAAAGAATCAGCAGCCAACCGCCCAGCGCCGCCAGCAAATGAGCCAGCCAGAAGGCGCCCCAGGCGGCAATCCAGCTCATCGGGGGCTGCTCGACAAAGGCCGCAACCAGTTGATCAAGCAAGGATGCCGAGAGGCCGATCATGACGATCAGGGCAAGCAGCGCCGGCCCGAGCATGTAAAGCCATACCCGGCCACGAGCGAGGGTGTCCAGACTGCGCTTCAGCGCTAGAAAAACTTCAGACATTCAGATCTCCCCGACGAAGCGGAAAACTTCAATAGCGAACCACCGGCAAAAAAGAAACCGCTTTTAGCACAGAGAACACAGAGACACCGAAAGCACAGAGAAATACTTGTGCGCATCCTTTGGACAAGCCGTCGTTTCTACTTGGGTCTCTGTGTTCTCGCTATTTTTCTCTGTGTTCTCTGTGTTAAATGCGTTTTGATTTTAAGGATATGCCTTACATTCCTTCCCACATTTTCTGCAGACGTTTCGTCGAAACGGGTGCCGGCGTACGCAATTCCTGAGCGAAGAGTTGTACGCGCAATTCCTCGAGCATCCATCTGAACTGCTCGAGCTGCGGATTGCTCACCCCCTGTTTGGCCAGAACAATGGCACGTCGCTCGTAGTTCGTCCACAGCGGCGCGTAGTCGGCCATCAACCGGGAATCGCGCACCGCGCCTTCACCACCACCTGCTTTGAGCTTGTCCAGACGCAAGGAAACCGCTTTGAGGTAGCGCGGATAGTGCTGCAGGCGCTCGAACGGCGTGTCGGCGATGAAGCGTTTTCCAATCAGACGACCAAGCTGTTTCTCGATGTCCTGCACTGCGGCCGCATGGCTCTTGAAGGCGGGCAACTTCTTTTGCAGCGCCTGCCAGTCGGCGAGAATCTGCCCGACCAGGCGGCAGATTTCCTGCGCCAGCAGGCCCAGGCGAGACTTGGCCTCGGCGCAGCGCAGCTTGAAACTTTGTGCATCAGTCGGCCAGGGTTCTACCAGGCAGGCACGCGCGAAGGCGAGGTCTATCAGTTGCCGGCGCAAATCGTCGAGCGAACCGAGCGGCATGAAAGCCATGCCCATCTGGGTCAGCCCCGGCAGGTTCTTTTCGAAGTATTTGAGCTGATCGCGGAACTGCAGCATATACAGGCGCAGCAGACCCGTCGCATGCGCCTCGCGCGCTTCTTCGTGCGTATCGAAAACACAGAGCGAAACGCTTTCGCCGTCATCCGTCAGGCCGGGATAGCCGAGCACCATTTGCCCGCCGCCAACGTCGACTTCCATCAGCTCGGGCAACTCGCCGAAAGTCCAGTCGGTCATCCCCGAGTACTCGGACGGCGTTTCATGCAGTTCGGAGAACTCCTGCCTGGCCTTGCCGCCCCACTCGCTGCGCAGCTCGGCCAGACTGCGGCTCAGGCCGAGCTGACGCTCATGCTC
>CAIVZW010000716.1 GCA_903910495.1 uncultured beta proteobacterium | reverse complement strand
TGTAACTCAGACCGGCTATCCAGTCGGACGCTAGGCGGGTGTCAGCACCTAAGCCGATACCATAGGTACGGGTCTTGTAGCCATCGAAGCCATCCTTGGCGCCCTGGCTCCCGAAACCGCCCAGGCCCTTGACCCAGAAGGCACTGTTCTTGGCGGCATCGCCCGCCGCCATGCCCCTGATGTCACCTGTCGAGGCTAGCGAAGTGTCGCCGCGCAGATTAGCCAGACGGCTCTCGCTCAGACCCACGGACGCGGAGCCTGTTGCAATGGCGGGATTGGCGATGGACGCGTTGGTGACCGGCGCCGCCTTGCGAATTTCGGAATTCATCGTGGCGCCGGTGTAAGCATTAAATGCGTTCGTCACAGTCAGCATGTCGCCCGCCGGGCCACTATCTCTGATATTCAACAGCATCGCACCGGCGTTATAGGCCGGATCGGCCAACGTGACTGAGCCCTCTGCATTGAAGTCGACGTCCTTAGGTTTGCCAGCTGCCGGCGGGGAAACCGCTGCCAAACATGCAACACCCAGCATCACCGAGACACCCAGCTTGCTGGTCTTCTTGATTTCTTCTCTTGCTTCTAGTGGGTTGAGCATTCTCGTTTCCTTAGTGAACGTCTGCGTCTGATCGCGACGGACAATGGCGTAAAATTTTAAGTCTAAATGGGATATTGCTGAAGAGTCAATGAATGAATTGGCCGGGACTCACCTTTCTGCCAGAGTTGATGCGAAGGTCTGCAAGAAGGTCGATAGCTGCCCTAGCCATCATTTTCTTTGCACTCTTTCAGAAAGTCACGAATCCAGCGCATAGATTGCACTAAGTCTCGCGCTTGTTGCCGTTGCTCAATTGTTGCCTTGGTATAAGGTATTGCCTATCTGCATGGTTCTTGCGGCATCTGTTCTTGCTGGATGCGCTAGCACAGGAGTAATCCCTATGAACGGGGACACCTACTTCATTGGCAAGAAAGATGGCTTCCGCGCTGCTTTTTCTACCGTGAGAATTTCATCAATCATCATGCGTTCCTTCGTTTCGCTCCTTCAATCAGGAGCCACGCCAGCGGGTGAAGGTTTCCCGTTTTCCCTCCTTCAAGGTAGGCTCGGCTTAATATGTCAGGTGGTATTATCCTACTGCATCCCGATAACTAGCCGCTTGCCGCAAGCCATGGCGTATTTCCGCAGGGTTTCGAGTGATGGCGCATGTTTTCGGCTGCCAAGGCTTGATTCAATGCGTGCCAGCACAGGCTGGCTTACGCCCATCTTGGCGGCAACCTCGGCTTGGGTCATGCCAGCATCTTTCCGGGCTTGCTGCAAAACAGCCAGCGCGGCAAATTCATCTTCTAGCGCATCGTAGGCTTCACGAAATACGGCGCTACTCGTACGCTTCTTAGCGGCGTGCGCCTTAGGGTCAAAGGTGACCGGCTTGAACTTATCCATTCTGTACCTCCTTCAATCGCTGGCGTGCGGTCTTCAACTCTTTGGCCGGTGTCTGCTCGGTCTTCTTGATAAAGCCGTGCAGAATGACGATCCGGCGACCAACGAGTGTGCAAAAGAAAGCCCGCCCAATTCCTTCACGTCCCTTGGCGCGAATCTCGAACAGGCCATCACCAAACGGGCGGGTGTAGGGCATCCCGAGATTGGGGCCATGTTCCGTCATCTGTTCGGCTATTCGTGTGAAGCTGGCTTGTATTCCATCCGGCCAAGCAAAAATCTCGTCCTGTACGGAATCGCTGTAAAACTCAAGGGTGTATTCCATGGTTAAATATAGCTTATGTGCTATTAAATGGCAATAGTCAGTAGATCACTTGCGAGAGGTGACCGATCGTAGTCCCGGCTTAGCGTCTGCCTTGGGTTGCTCAATTCCGGCCTGTTCAAGAATCCAAGCTTCGATTTTGGTGTGCCACATTCGGAGCAAATCGAGCGGGCGGCGGATGTAGTGCTTCTCACGCGTACCGCTCGGCGCATGGCCCTGTATTTGAGCAGCTATCCCCGCCGGGCACTCGACCCACTCGGACAAGGTGCCGAATGAACGCCTCAGTCCGTGAATGGTAAGTCCTTCAATTCCCGCCGCCATGCAGGCCAATTTATGCTGTTTGCTCGGCTCTTGCAGATAGCCCGATTTTGCTGTCTTGCTGGCAAACACCCAAGGTGAAGGCGTCCAGTTATCAAGGCCTCTCTTAATCCGTTTCCCGTTTAGGATGCGGTATTCTGGGGGCGGGGTTTCGTTCTTGCACTTCAATTCGTGTAGTAGCTGAGCTACGTAGGGAGTCAGGGGAATGATGGTCTCCCCCTCTGTTTTGTCCTTCATATGAATGGACTTCCATCGAAAGTCGATATCTTTCCACTCTAGTCTTTCAACCTGCTCTCGCCTCCGTCCCGTCAACAACGTTGTCTGCAAGTATGTAGAGATCACAGGATTGTGTATTTGCCGGACGTGATGGAACCTTCGGGAATTCAGATATGAGGTTACAAAAGATTTCGATAAATGGCTCAATATAGTCAAAGAGAAAGCCTTCCGCGCTGGTATTCCGCTCAGAGCGGAGCTTTTGGTAATGGCGCACGGCTCATCCGATGAACTCGGACACACGGCGGAAGCTGAAAGCCTTGGGTTTAACTCCTCGCGGATACATCCTGATATCTACATGAACGAACTGCTCGTTGGCATGAGGGTGATTCATCAGGTCTTGCCGGTCATTATGGAAAAGCTTGGTATCAAGGCTGAGTTTCAATTGGATGAGTCTGAGCTTCGGGCCAAGTAAGCTCGATTACCGTAGTCCGCCTGATTCGTCAGCTTGTCAGTAGGTGTTCTTCCACACCCTTGGAGGGGGGAATTTCTAGGCGGGAACATAAAGGAGAGATCTCTCGTAAATATTCGCCAGAAATTTTCCCGTTTATCTTGGGACAATCAATGGGACAAACACGGATACAATATCAACCATAGCGTATTGTGAATGCCCTTTTGTGCCAATGGCTTAAGGGGCACGTGAGTAGTCGGGAGAAGCGAATTTGGTTTCTGCCCATCACCACCAAATATTCATAAGCCGTTGATCCGCAAGGTTCAGCGGCTTTTTCTTTGCCGAAAGCCCGTCAGGTGTGCCACACGGGTGGGTCGAAAATGGCAGGGAATTACCCCAAACGATCACGGTACAAACTTCAATTTCCGCCGATG
>CAIVZW010000715.1 GCA_903910495.1 uncultured beta proteobacterium | reverse complement strand
TCTAATAGCCACCAAGCGTTCTATTGGCGGCAGGTCAGTATTGGCCTGGTAGTCCGGGTGTTCGACGACGATGCCAGACAGGCAATGATGGCTGACGAATTGCTCACTTTCAAACCAACTGATCAGTGGCCCTCCACTGATCCCGCCGAAATCAAACTCTGCTGGGGGAACCTTGATCTTTGTGTTGGCCAGCATGAACTCGCGCTCCATTAGCCATGTAACTTGCATATCGGTTACTGTTCGCGCAACACCTAGCGCCGTGAAAAGTCCGAAATTTACCGAGTAGTCCTTCGACTCGATACGCTCACCCGCCGGAAAACCGGCAATCATGATGCCCTTCGACTCCTGTGGTGGCTTTGGCGGCCAGACGCCGAGGGCAGTCTTGCCTAGTCTCTTCACAAGGTCGTCATCGAGGGCGAAGGTTGCCAAGTCGAGTCTCTCGGAACGGTCAATGAGGCGTCTGATGAGATCATCGACGACCTCATTCCCAAGCTGAAGGCGTAGAGGACCCTCATTCTGGTCATGTTCGAACTGCTCCACAACGTGAGCCGCCGTGATTCCAAGAAGCCTCTTCGGGGTACGGGCAATAGTCAATGTTCCGTTATGCAGAACCGAGAAGTCTTTAGTGTCGCGCCGAAACCAGTAGATTGGTACACAGCACCCAGCCAGAATGTTCCTGTAGACATCGCCTAATTCGCCGGCCAACAGTTCCTTGGCCTTATCGAGCGAAATTGGATGCTCGGCCATCTACACCAAGCCCATGACTTTGAGAAATGGCTCGCAGGCAAGGTACGACTGTTCCACGAGGTCGACAAATGCGGCGTCCCGAATCGCCTGGCTCTTAGCGAAGGAGAACTGCAACCCAACTGCCACCTGGATGTTCGCTTGTTTGTTGGCGAAGGCATCGTAGGCAGCCTGGAGCCACTGTTCTTGGAACTTGACGTCGCTTTTGTTACCCAGCGCTGTCCTTGGGTCAAACTCCATTCGGGCATCGCAGATTGGCTCGCTACGCTGGCTCGGGTAATGGCGCTGGACTACGATGATTATCGGGGTCGCTGATGTGTCCGTCTTCAGTACGGAGTCGGCCCCACACACGAAATCGGCAACGAGCTGCTTGAAGCCGTCATAGCCTCCCGCTTTCAGCTTGCGACGATACTCGCCATCCAGGCCGTCCGGAATCGTGATCTGTGCTACTGCTCGATCATTCTCAATTGAGAGCGTCAAGTGCGGAAACTTTGTGAAGACCTTGTCTTCGGTCGCGGCCTTCAGCCGTAGGAAGTCCCATACGCGGCCGGCATCTTGGCCTGTAATTGCGCCACGGCCAGCGCCAGTTGGGTTCATGCCGAGCCTCTTGACCAACGTTTGGCGTTTCCGCAGTTCGTCCGTCATCAGCCTCAGCAGGCGCTTGGCTTCAGCGTACGAATAGGGGTTCTGATTGTCGAAGTGAATTCCTGAAAACGCAGTCAAGGTTCCCTCCTTTAGGTACCCATCGGCCAGCATTCTAGCCTCGGTAACTTCCATGTATTTGACAAAGCGGGTTGCCCATGCCGATGTCCGTGATTCGCGGGTCGCCCATCGGTAAATGTCCGTCCAGTAGCAATGCGAGCTTCGCTCTGGCAGTGTCCTTGGTGTCTCAACGGAAAGCAGCAAGAGTTGCGCAGCAGGAAAGCCACGCCGATCAGCTGTTACTAAGTGACGCCGGAGCTGCCCGATCTCGATTTTTGTCTGAACCTTGGATTCAACAAGCAGCGACCAGTCGCCATCCCCGTAAATCCATGCGTCGGGCAGACTGCCGTCCGACACTTCGTCTCCAGTCGTAGTGGGAGCCCCCGGGAGTTGCTGCTCGACGATCTGTAAGCCAGACGCTTTTGGGGCGCTCGATCCAACCACCATCCTCAAAAACGAATGCATGAACTGCTGATCAACATCCAAGCAGCAGGCTAGGGCGTGTGTCAATCGGTTTTCTGGTTGCTGGTATTGGTCGAAAAGGTTTCGCATGGGCTTGGCATCTTTCCTCTGCTTTCCAATTTTCCTACATAAAGCCGCTCAGGCCAATAATTTCCGAGGTTGAGCGTCTGCTTGGCAATAGCCCGATTGGGCTAATTCCAGCAATCGTTGATCTAGCTAAAAAAGGTGGAAAGGTGCGTGAAGGTATGCCCTGACCTCCGACCGCTTCAGGGTAGCCTATTCAGAAGCCCCGGCCTCAACACCGAGACCCCATCCTCAACACCGAGACCCCAGCCTCCATGCTGAGACCCCGGCCTCAACACCGAGGCCTAAAAAGCAAAGGCCCCGCAGGTCATAAGACGAGCAGGGCCTTGATCGTTCTGGTGGCCAGTCGCGGAATCGAACCACGGACACGCGGATTTTCAATCCAAGACACTGTCATATTTAATTCTTGGGTAGTGCGAAGAAACGTAACAATTTTCCTCCCTTTTTTCCCTTGCACTTTCGGTCTCACCGAACCTGCTACCGAACCAAACTGCAGCATACAGGTGAAGTCCGGTTGCTATATCGAATTGAATCAACCTGATGCGTATGCTGTCGCCGATCCCGGGACGAACTCTGTATGTCGGGGTGCCGAACCTGGCCGAACTTGCCCTGTTTTTGGCGTCGCATTCTCCTGTTGTTACCCCGGTGGCTTCGACATGTCCGCCAGGATGATTGCTTGTTGACTATTCTCAACCAGTAAACCACCTCGCCGGAACCATCACAAGCGGAGGAAACAGGATCATTAGCAACAGCACCAAAAGTTCTGCCACCAAAAACGGCCAGGAGCCCTTGATAAGTTCATCCATGGTCATTTTCGACACGCCACAAACCACATTGAGTACCGTACCTACCGGTGGTGTAATTAGCCCGATCGCATTGATGATTATGAACAATACCCCGAAGTAGATGGGATCAATCCCCGCCTCATAAACCACAGGCAAGAGTATCGGAGTAAGGATCAATATGGTCGGCGTCATATCCATTGGACCGCCGATTACAAATACCAAGAACATCATTACGAACATCAGCAGGATCTTGTTATCCATGAATGGTTGCAACAGCTGAATGATCTTGTCAGGCAATTCGGCAACCGTAATCAGCCAAGCCGAAACCAGTGACGCGGCCACTAGGAACATGATGACACCTGTGGTCTTGGCTGCAGCAAGAAAGACCACGTAGAGTTGTCCGAAACTCAGTTCACGATAAATAAAAACGGCCACGATTAACGCATAAACGGCGGCAACAACTGCAGCCTCGGTTGGTGTGAACACGCCGAACTTCAGCCCGAAGATGATGATGCCTGGCAGTATGAGCGCCCAAAAACCATCGAGCAGCGCTCGGCCGACTTCCCGAAGGCTCTTCCTGGGTGGCGTAACTAGATTTTCTTTTCTCGACAGCCACCACCACGTTATTGTTAGAGATGCCCCGAGTAATAATCCGGGGAATATGCCTGCCATGAAAAGCTTAGTGATAGACAGGCCACCAGCAACTCCGAACAGGACGAAGCCTATGCTGGGCGGAATTACTGGCCCGATAATCCCTGCGGCGGCGACCAGACCTCCCGCACGTGCTTTGTCATGACCGGCCTGCACCATCATCGGCACCAGCAATGCGGAAAGAGCAGCGGCATCCGCTACCGCAGACCCCGAAACAGCCGCAAGTATGCACCCCGCCATTACAGTCACGTAACCCAAGCCGCCCTTGACATGACCAACTAATGCCATCGCAAATGTAACGATTCGCTTAGATAATCCCCCGGTATTCATAATCTCGCCAGCAAGCATGAAGAATGGAACAGCCATCAACGGAAAACTGTCTGCTCCATTGATGATGTTGGTAGCGATGATCTGGGAATCGAAGATATTCAGATGCGCCATCAGTGCAATCCCGCACAGGATCAGTGCGTAGGCAATTGGCATCCCGATCGCCATACAACCCAACAACGAGCCTAGGAAGACGAAGATTGTCACGATTTAGCCCCCCTTCCACTATGAGGGTTTTTGGGCGTCAGAGTGCCTTGCGCAGAGGCAGTCTGGTTGACGACGTTCTTTTGTAGTTCGTCAAGATTGGACAATTCCTCTGATTCCTTGACCATCACCAGTTCATTGTCCTTGAGTTTCCCGGTTAGAACCTGATAGAGATCCCCCATCAGAATCATCCCAGCGAACAAGCTGAACAGGACGCCTGTGCCATAGAACCACCCCATCGACATGCCAGTCACTGGAGCTATTGCGCCAACATTGATACTGATTAGCGTCTGCTTCCAACTACCCTCTAGAAACAAACATGTTGCGTAAAACATCAGACCTTGGCTCAGAACTAGACACATTTTCTTGCCCAAGGGCGGTAGTTTGCTGACAATCGTGTCCATCCCTAAGTGACCATGCTCATGCATCGCTATGACTGCGCTGCCGAAACTCAGCCACACAAACAGCATTCGTGACAGTTCCTCCGATACGGTGATGCCCTGATTAAAACCGTAGCGGAGGACCACGTTACCGAAAACCAGTATGACCATAAGCGCGAGCGCTACGACTATCGCGATTTTCATCAATTTAAAAAAAGAGTCGACGAGTCTAGTCATTTTTGCGTCCTTGAAAACGGGCAATCGCCGGGGCTGAAGCAGCTAACAACAATCTAATGGTGCTACATCAAAACGTGACCGCGACAAATGTTGATGCTTGATTCTAGGCCAAACCATGTTGTGCCCACACACCAGACTTACCGCGCCCACGAGTCAAATCACAACTAATAAATAACCAAGCCCCGGAATGCCGATATTTTCACTTGCGACTGCGCACTTTCTCAATTTCAGCCATCGTCTCAGACACTATTGCCTCCCCGACTTCTTTTGAAAACTTTGCGATGACTGGCTTCAATCGCTCACGCATTTGCGCGACCGATGCCGGCGGGAAGTCGGATACGGTTATCCCTTTAGATTTAAGGGTTTCCAGCGATTTGGCGTCTGCCTCGCGAATTGACGTTCGTGCAAACGGCTGTGCTTCCTTGCCCGAATCGAGCAGAATTTTCTGTTCGTCCGCGGACAGCGTATCCCAGATTTTCTTGCTGCAAAGTAAGATTAAAGGCTGGTACACATGTCGCGTGGTTGAAGCGTATTTCTGGACCTCGTAGAACTTGGCGGTTTCAATTGAGGAGAACGTGTTCTCCTGGCCGTCGACCGCCTTCGTTTCTAAGCCCGTGTATAGCTCCGGATAGGGCATCGGAACCGCATTCGCGCCCAACGCAGTAAACATGTCGACGTAAAGTGGAAGTTGCAGAACTCGGATCTTCAATCCTTGGAAATCTTCTAGTTTGGTGATTGGCCGCCGGCTGTTGGTCATGTTCCGGAAGCCATGCTCCCAGTATGAAATGCCGATGAGCCCTTTACCCGGCAACATGTCGTTAAGTTTTTTCCCTACCGGGCCGTCAAGCACCGCGTCAGCTTCCTTATAATCATTGAACAGGTACGGGAAATCGAGCATCGCGAATTCCTTAATCTGTCCGCCAAGCAGTGAGGTAGCAGTCATTGCCATGTCGATGATTCCACCTTGTAGCGACTGGATTACCGCAGCATCTCCGCCCAAGGTACCGCCTGCAAAGACCCGGACTTTAATCTTGCCGTCACTCTTCTTAGCCACGATTTCCGCGAACTTTTCTAGGGCAATTGCCTGAGGATGATCCTTGGGCTGTACAAATGCCACCTTGAATGCACGCTCCTTGATATCGGCAGCAAAGCCAATGTCAGTCATGAATGTTAGACCGCACACAACGCACGCAGCTAAGGTTCTATTTAGTGAATTTTTCATGAAACCTCCTTGGTAAGTGGTTCAACTACTTGCAATCGTTTGTCAGATTTTCTGCTATGAAAACCAAACGCTTCTAGTACTCGACGTGACGATCAGTTGAGGATTGCAAAATCATCTGCCTCGCCAAAAATCATCTTGTTGAGTGGACGAATACCATCTTCGGTGAATAACACAACAACTTCGACTCGATAACCGCCGGCCGTTAAGGCATGCAAATCGAGCTTGATTGCCAGCGTCATCCCCGGGAGGAGGGTGTAGTCAGTTTCTGAGCTCAGATTCGGGGGCTCAACCACGTCGACACCGACTCCGTGTCCAACGCCACGAAGACCTTTAACATAGGGAGAGAAATTCGGTGCGTACCCGAGGGGCGCGAGGCGTTCGAGCATCATGTCGTGCACGGTGCGCGCCGATGTGTGGGGCTTAAGCTTCGGCACGATCTCTTTAATGATGTGGAAACCAGAAGTCAACGCATTAGTCTGCTCCTTCGTGGCGCCCGGCATCAGCACTGTGATACCACCGTCGTTGCAATAATTTCGCACCGATGGATTGAAATCGACCATCACGAAGTCGCCCCGCTCGATCTTTCTTTCGCTCGGGCGCCACGCCGCATAGTTGGTATTAGGTCCAGACATCACGACCGTCGCCGATCCGATATCGGCGTTTAGGTCACGCGCCATACCCTCGCAGAGCCCGGCGACCTGCATTTCCGTCATGCCGATATAGATCTTTCTTGATACTGCCTTGAGTACCTCGTCATTGATGTCAGCGGCACGTTCCATCAGGACAATTTCGGATGGAGTCTTGATCTGGCGTAGAGCAATCAATAGGTGGTCCACCGAGGTGAACGTTGCTTTAGGCAGCGCGTCGCGGATCAACCCAAATAAATTCATCGGCAGTAGGTTGTCTCCGATAAGGCCGACCTTTACGACTTTGTCCTTTAGCGGTTTAAAAATATCCGGGATAGACTCAGCAGCCAAATGAAATGGCCGAACATCCTTGGACCAGATTACATCTTTCGCGGCGTAAAGGTTTAGCCGGCCCAGAAGCGTGACCGGGGGATTATCACCAACATAAATGACGACTTGGGGAGATTCCTCGATAACGTTGATCGGCTTATATCCAGTCAAATAGGTACCGTGCCCTGAGCGATACTCGTCGGAAAACACAACAAGGGCGTCCAAGTTCGCATCCTTCATACTCTGACGCAGACGTTCCGTACGCGAGGCATATTCCGCTGGTGAAATGGACATCATATTTAGACTCCTTAATTCGTGTGTATTGAGGAACAATCGGACAGCCTAATGAGCCTGAGCTTACAAGCCGATAAACGATGTAATGGATTACATCATATGATGCTTATTATGTCAACCCACTTAGAAACCCGAGTAGTTGAAGTTTTAAATTGTTGCCTGAAAAAATCACAACATATTGATAATAAGTTGGATTATATGTATAATTGCCGGTGTATTCTTCAAGATGCCATTTTGTATTTATGAGCAAACGATTACAAAAAAACACACAAATCCAAGTTAGTCTTCTGGATGTTGCGGCGCGTGCTGGTTGCTCGACGGCAACAGTCTCCCGCGTGCTAAATCAGCCTAGTCGAGTGAATGAGGACCTGCGCGCTCGCGTACAAGCAGCCATGCACAGTCTCGGTTACGTGCCGAATAGCGCGGCGCGTGCGCTCCGTTCGCGACGCACTCACATTATGGGTATCGTCATCCCAACGCTGAACTACGCTATTTACGCGCGCTTGGTCGAGGGACTCCAGCAGTGCTTAACACGCCATGGATACTCATTGTTGGTTGCTACCAGCGAATACGACCTTTCAAAAGAGGAGGAGAGCGCGCGCGTCCTCATCGAACGCGGAGTCGAAGGACTGGTTTTGATCGGTGACATTCACCGGTCCGAACTCTACAAGCATCTCGACAATACCGGGATACCATATGTGAACACGTATGTGTATCGAGATGGGGAGATACATCCATGCATCGGATTTGATAACCGGCAAGCTTCTGCCGAAATCGCGGAGTATCTGGTATCTCTCGGACACAGAACCTTCGGTGTTATCTCAGCGATTACAGCAGGCAATGACCGAGCGGCAGAGCGCGTGGCCGGCGTTCGTATAACCCTAGAAAGCCATGGCCTGACTTTGCCACCCGAGGCTGTGTATGAACGTCCGTACTCAATCGTAAGCGGGCGCGAAGGATTTCGATATCTTATGGAACTGCAGAAGCCGCCAACAGCAATCATCTGCGGCAACGACATCCTCGCGATTGGCGCACTGATGGAATCGCGGGCACTAAACGTCCAAGTCCCGGATCAAGTATCCGTAGTAGGTTTCGACAATCTCGACCTTGCCGCCAATTGGGAACCTCCGCTAACGACGGTTGATGTCCCCGCAACAGAAATGGGTGCGCGCGCCGCTGACTTTCTGGTGGCACGCATCACCGGTCAGTCAGTCTTGCAGTCTTTGCGCATTCAACCGACGCTTATCGTGCGGCGGACTAGTGGTCGGGCACCTGTCGCCGACAACGATTAGCAATCCAAACCACCCGAACAAGCCGTAACTTGCCCGGGCGATTGTCACTATGCCGCTTTAGAAAACGCCAGAATCTGAGCTGACGGCATTCCCTTATCTGGTACTGCAATAATGGCCTAAGGTTGCGGTCAACTATCAGCCATTAGCTGAAGCGCATTCCCCCAAAACTTACTTGACTTGTTTTGCTGCATAAGGCCCATCAGGAATTGAGTTGA
>CAIVZW010000714.1 GCA_903910495.1 uncultured beta proteobacterium | reverse complement strand
TGTTGATTTTAGAAGATTATACCCAAATTTCTTGCTTCTGATATCATATTAGCATAAAATGATAGGTAGTTCAACTAATTGCGCTAAATCGTGTTTTAAAAGCATTAATTGTCGTAATTCTATTGATTTGATTCCGATTTCGTGCGATAATTCATGTGCAGGAGGAAGAACACATGTTTGATTCCATGAATGATAACGAGTGGCGCTTGATCCGACTCGAAAGACTGGGTCTGAAAGAAGATCCATTTAAACTTTCAGCTGATCCGCGCTACCTCTACCTTGGCCCGGAGCATCTGGCGGTTTACCGGCAGGCTCAGGGTGTCATCTCACGCCGCCGCGGACTGGCACTGATCACCGGCGACATGGGCATGGGCAAGAGTTCGCTGGCCCGGCGCCTTTATGATGTGTATGCCTCCGAAGAGAACATCGATATTTGCTACATCCACACCGCGGCTTTCAAATCCGCAATGGATGCGGCTCGCCAGATCTCGCAGACCTTGGGCGTGCCTCCCCAGCGTTCCTTCCAACGTCAGATGGAGGGGTTGGAGAAATTCATGGCCGACGCCTACGCTGCCAACCACAATGTAATTGTACTGCTGGATGACGCGCAGCTCATGGAAGGCGAAGCGCTTGAAGTGCTGCATCGTCTTTACAATTTCGATTACGACGCCAAGGTGGTTCAAGTGCTGGCCTTCGGCCAGTCTGAAATGTCTGGAGTATTCGAACTCAATAAATCGGTCAACGCGCGCGTCTTTGTACGCCTGGCCCTGCCTCCCCTCACCCTCTCCAGCGCGCTTCAGATGGTGGTGTTCAGGCTGCGGGTGGCCGGCCGTTCGGAACCGTTAATTAACGATGATGCTTTTGAAGTCTTGTACGAAAAATCGCAGGGAGTGCCGCGCGAGATCATCCGCCTGTGCGCCCTTTCGATGGACCATTTGCTGCAGAGTGAAGAATCCATGATCAGTGTGGAAATCGCTCGGAAGGTGAAGTGAGTATGGCTGCTAACACGAACTCCAACCGGAGTGCCTGGGTTCAACTTTATGAAGCCCGCAGCGTGCCCAGCGAACCTGAAAGTCGTTCGCCAGGCCGTCCGCCTGGCATCGTGCCACGGCGCAAAGTGGGGCTTACCCTCTCGCAGGGTGAGATTACCGAACTTGAGCATTGGCAGGATCGGTTTTCCAATTTAATGGGACGCAAAGTATCCGTCGGTGAAACCGTCGGCATCCTCGTGCGCATCTGTTCCGCCCGCCTGGCCAACCTTGAAGAGGAACTGGATACGCAGGTTCTTTCGATGTTTGTTGAGAAATTGGTTGGTGAGGAATGAATTTTTTCTACCATAAACCCCCAGGGTTTTTGGAAGAAATAATTAGCAAACGGGACGAAATGAATCAAAAGAAGTGAAACAAATCGAAGTAGAAATAATTGAATTATTGTTCTGTAATAGAACTTGGCAGCATAAACAACGGTGGCAGGTGGGCCACCGTGAATTCAGGAAAGGGTCTGCATGGACCAGCCGTTACAAAATCGATCATTGGGAGTGAACCTGCCCGGGCATAATGAAGCCTGGGAAATGGTGCTCGGGGAGCTGCGCCACGAGATGTCTCGGGCACTCTACGAGACCTGGGTTCAACCCCTGCGTTTGGTCGGTTATGAAAACAAAACCTTTACGGTTGGGGCTTACAACACCTATGGCAAAGATTGGGTGGAAGGACGTCTCAGCGCCCAGATTACCCGCATCCTCGAAGGCCTGTATAACGAACCGGTCACCTTTAAGGTGATCGTGCAAAACGGTTTTTACAAGGGCGGTGACAGCTCGCCTTCCATGAGCACCAAGCAATCAAGCTATCAGGGTGGAAGTCAGTTTAAAGAACCTTCGATAAAAGTCGAAGAGGACGAACCCCCTCAATTGGTTTCAACAAAAACAGATCTTTTTGAAGAACAAGATGAAACTGCTGCGAGTGCGGCGCCGGTGAACGATCGTTCACGCAAGTTCATGCTTCAGCGCGCCTATGGCAGCGACCGTGCACGGCTCATCCAGCCCGAACGCGGCATGTTCCTGACTAACTACTTCTTCAACAACTGGTTGCCCCTGCTGGGGCATTCCGCTTTTACCGTTATCCTAGCCGCGCGTTCGCTGTGCTTCTGGAACCCCATGACCGGTGAGCTGCGCAACGTGGTCGAAACTGAAATGGGGGAGTTGGCCGAAAGGGCCGCCGTCTCGGTGCGCACCGTCAAGGACGTGCTCAACAACGAACTGGTGCAGCGCTACTTCCTGCGCTACCGTGTGCGCCGCGTGATGACCTCCAACGGCGTCAGAACCGCTGGCATCAGCCTGCAGGTGCGCATGGATGATCCCCTCACGCCGCTGGACCAGGTCACGTCCGGGCTGATGGAAGAGGAAGAGTGGTACTTCCCCGAGTTCTCGGGCGAGAAGGAATAAGAACTATA
>CAIVZW010000713.1 GCA_903910495.1 uncultured beta proteobacterium | reverse complement strand
CTGCGGATCGCAAGTGGTCCGGGCCGAGGACGAAGCGGTGGCACGCTGTAGCGGTGGCCTGTACTGCCCGGCACAGCGCAAGCAGGCGCTGATCCACTTTGCCTCGCGCCGGGCCATGGACATTGAAGGTTTGGGCGACAAGCTCGTTGAGCAACTGGTTGATAACGGGATCGTGCGAACCCCTGCAGATCTCTACAAGATGGGGCTGCTGGCGCTGATCAATCTTGAGCGGATGGCCGAAAAATCAGCCAAGAATCTGCTCGCCGCCATCGAGAAAAGCAAGCAAACGACGCTGGCGCGCTTCATTTACGCGCTGGGCATTCGCAATGTAGGTGAAACCACAGCCAAGGATCTGGCGCGTCACTTTGGCAGCCTTGACCGAGTTCTGGAGGCTGATCAGGTACAGTTGATGCAGGTGAGTGATGTCGGCCCGGTCGTGGCGCAGTGTTTGCATCAGTTCTGCACTGAGCCGCATAATCTTGAAGTCGTCGAACAATTGAGAGCTGCCGGTATTGTCTGGAACGAAGGCGAGGCCGTGCCGCTTGCTGATAGCGCCATTGCCGGCAAGGTATTTGTCCTGACCGGAACCTTGCCATCGCTGTCGCGGGAAGACGGCAAGGCATTGATCGAAGCGGCCGGCGGAAAAGTCAGCGGATCAGTTTCAAGGAAGACCGATTTTGTGGTCGCCGGCGCGGAAGCCGGCTCCAAACTGGAAAAGGCCCGGGAATTGGGCGTGGCGGTAATCGATGAGGCACAATTGCAAGCTTTGATAAGGCAATAACAAGGGAGCCGTTTCAATGAAAAGAGTTACAAAAGCCGTTTTTCCCGTCGCCGGTCTCGGTACGCGATTTCTGCCAGCCACCAAGGCCAGTCCGAAAGAGATGATGCCGATCGTCGATAAGCCCCTGATCCAGTACGCGGTGGAAGAAGCCGTCGCGGCCGGCATCAGTGAAATGATTTTCGTCACGGGGCGGACCAAGCGGGCCATCGAGGATCATTTTGACAAGGCCTATGAACTTGAAAACGAGCTGGCGTTGAAGAACAAGACTGAAATGCTCGAGTTCGTGCAGAACCTGCTGCCCAGGAATATCAACTGCATCTATATCCGCCAGGCGGAAGCCCTAGGGCTCGGCCACGCCGTACTCTGCGCCAAGCCGGTGATCGGCGACGAGCCCTTTGCCGTCATTCTGGCCGACGATCTCCTTGATGGCGAACCGCCCGTCATGAAACAGATGACCGATATTTACGACTATTACCGGTGTTCCGTACTGGGAGTGCTCGACGTGCCGCGCAGCGAGACCGGGAGTTATGGCATCGTCAAGTCGAGTTTTGTGGCTGAGCGCGTCGAACGCATCGAAGGCATTGTCGAGAAGCCGAAACCCGACGACGCACCATCGACTCTTGCCGTGGTTGGCCGGTACATTCTGACTCCGCGCATTTTCCACCATCTGGAGAGCGTTACGCCGGGATCCGGTGGCGAGATTCAGCTTACCGACGGAATTGCCTCGCTGCTGATCGAAGAGCAGGTGCTGGCTTATCGTTATTCAGGAACACGCTTCGATTGCGGTTCCAAGCTGGGCTATCTGCAGGCGACTGTTGATTTCGGTCGGCGCCATCCGGAAGTGGGAGCCGCGTTCTCAAACTATCTGGCCAATCTGGAATGAGCATGACCGACACACAACACGTCAATGATATTCTCGCTTCTGCAGAAATCATTCATTCGGCAGAGACTGTCACGCAGGCCGTTAGCCGTGTTGCAGCCGAAGTGACTGAGAAACTGGGCGATACCTTTCCCTTGCTGCTGTGCGTCATGAGTGGCGGCGTGCCTTTTGCCGGACAACTGATGACGCAACTGCATTTCCCGCTCGAATTCGACTACCTGCACGTTACGCGCTATGGCCAGGATACCTCCGGTGGTGCATTGTCATGGCGTTCCGCCCCGTGGACATCGGTCAAGGGACGTACCGTTCTGGTCGTCGATGATATTCTGGACGAAGGACTGACGCTGGCGGCCATTGTCGAACGCATGATGGAACTGGGGGCCACGGCCTGTTATGCCGCTGTAGCGACCGACAAGCAAAATGGCAAGAAAAAGCCGATCAAGGCCGATTTCGTCGCGCTGACTGTTCCGGACCGCTTTGTCTTCGGCTATGTCATGGACGTTCGCGGTGCCTGGCGGAATCTCCCGGCAATCTATGCCATGAAGGAAAATTGAGATGCTGGCTGTTATTGGTGGCAGCGGCCTGACGCAACTGGCCAACCTTGATGTGTCACATCGCGAGGTATTGCGCACGCCCTACGGTGAGCCCTCGGGGGCGGTAATCTTCGGCCAGATCTGTGGCCGCCCGGTCGCGTTTCTGGCGCGTCACGGTTATGGCCACACGATTCCCCCGCATGAAGTCAATTACCGGGCGAATATATGGGCACTGTCCAATCGCGGTGCGCTGGGCATCATTTCGGTGGCCTCGGTCGGCAGTATCCGGCCTGACCTCAAACCCGGCGATGTGGTTATTCCGCATCAGATCATCGACTATACCTGGGGTCGAAAGTCCACCTACCACGAAGGACAGGAGTGCAAGGTCACGCATATCGATTTCACCGAACCCTATGATCGTTCGCTGCGGGCGCAACTGATCGCCGCTGCGGGAGAGGCCGGCATCCCCGTGAG
>CAIVZW010000712.1 GCA_903910495.1 uncultured beta proteobacterium | reverse complement strand
TTTCGCCGTAGGCGGTCACCTCTTCCGACCGATAGCGCAGTTTGGCGCCATACAGGCCGCGCGAATACTGCATCAGTTCGCTGCCGCTCCAGGCCGTCTGGAAGTTTCCCCACATAACGTGCGAATCGCCTTTTTCCAGGCGTACGTAGAACTTGCCTTGTGTCGGCGCATCGTCGGCCGTCGTCGAATCATCGCCATACACCGGGTAGTACAGATCCGGGTTGATGTTGCGCAGCAGATAACGCGGATCTTTCGAGGAGAAGTTAGTAAATAGATTCCTGAATGGCTGCTCGCGGGTATCCGCGGAAGCGGTAAGCAGCCATTCGCCCTTGACCTTGCCTTTCAGGTAAAACGCGCCGCGACCATCGACATAAACCTTGTCCTCGTAGTGCTGGGTGTCATTGGTCAGCAGACTCACCGGACCGGCGGCATTATTCTTTCCGATGGTCAGGTCACCGACGGCAATATAGAACCAGTCATCCTGCGGAATAGTCAGGTTGCGGCGGAAGCTTGTCGACGTTCCATCCGGATTTATCAGCTTGATTTCGACGGTGTTCGGTCCGGACGGAAGAATCTGCTTGATGGCAAATTTGCCGGCGGCATCGACCGGCAAGGCCAGCCCCAGTGCCTCGATAGCCCGCCCCGGCTTGAGATTGCGTCCATTGACCGTTACCGTTCCACCGGTTACCGGAATATTGCGCAAGGACAGGCTGTTCTCGCCATAACCGACCAGACGTTCTCGCTCGATGGCCTCGGTATCGGATTGCGGTTTTTCATGTGCCAACAGGGTCAGTAGCTTGAGGCTGCTTTCATCGAAACGTCCTTCTCCGTCATAAACGCGCAAAAGGAAGAAAAGCCGTTCATCACCCATTTCGGCAGGAACGGTCCACCGGCTGGTGGCCGTCCAGTTGACCGGCAGGATCAGCAAGGGATTTTCCTGTACCAGTTGACCGGGACGGAAAATCCGCAATTCGGCTTTTTTGATCCATGGCAGGTAGTTGGCCCAGGCACGGAACTCGACCTGTGCACCGCGCACGACCCCATTGGGTGTTGCCCAGGCATTCATCGCCGGACTCATTGCCAGACTGTCGTAGCGCACCTGAATATCGACCTTCTCCAGTGCCACGTCGGTACAGCGCTGGCGATCGGCTTCCACGGGCGATTCGTCGAGGCTGAGAGGCTCACCGTCGACGGTGACACGGAACGGGACTTCGGCACCCGCAGCGGCGACCGGTGCACACGGCGCACGAACCGCGGTTGCAGGTGCTGCAGGTTCCGGTGTTGGCGGGATGACGTCGAACCAGATCTGCACTTCGACGCGCCGATTCTCGGCCATGCCTTCGACCGTACTGTTGCTGGCAATCGGGTCCGTTTGCCCCTTGCCGGAAATGGCCGCGGCACTGGCCGGAAGAGCAAGTTCGTGGCGCAGGAAATCGGCTACGGCCAGAGCACGCGCTTCCGAGAGTTCCTGATTATCGGCAAAAAATTTCTTTGTCCGCGCAGACAGATGCTGGCTGTCGGTATGACCGGTTACCGCAAACCGGACACCCGGCTTGTCCTTGAACGACACCGCAAAAACACGTAGCGATCGACGCGCGGCATCGGTCAGATCAGCGCTCCCGGAGGTAAAGAAGCTGCCCTTGCCGAGCGTATCCGACAAAGTTTGCCTGGTCTGAGCCGGCGTGGCGGGCAGAGTGTCGGTAGCGGCACGCATGGCCAGAGCTTCGCTGCGACTGACTCCGGAGGGCAGGGGATAAGCAGGAACCGGCTGAATTTCAGCAGACGGCGGGACCTCGTACCGGTCGACGCGTGCATTATCGACGCGCTTGCCAGTATCTTCATCGGCGGCGAAAACAGCTGAATAGGTCAGTCCGAGGACGGCTGCAAGAAGCATCATCTGAACGGCCAGGTGTCTCATTTCAGGCCCTCCAGTTCGGTCTCGATCAACAGCGGATAGGCTCCTTCCTGATCGGATTCCTTTCCTTGCCCGAGTTTTTTCCACATGGCCTTGAAGCTCGCAGCCACTGCATCCAGACGAGGCTTGCCTTGGTCGCCACCTCCGACGTAAGCAATCCGCAAAATGGAGGGTCGGCTTTTCAACTGCTTGAGTACGGTCTCCAGTTTGCCGGCCCACAGCGGCGCCAGTTCTGTTCCCTCGGCAAAAGCAGCCGCCGTCAGTTCGAGACGTACCACGCGATGCACGGTAGCACCAAAGTTGAGTTTCACCATCTTGCCGCGGGTAACCCGCACGTCCCGCGGGTTTTCCGTCGTCAACCGATATCCCGATGGCAAGGTTCGCTCGTCCAGTTTCATCACGAAATTGGAACCGTGATCGGCTTGGGGAATGGCTGCACAAGCCACATGGAAGCGCCCTTCGGCATCGCTCGTAACGAGCAGGCCGCGGGCGGTAACGACCCGCACATTGGGAATGCCGGGTTCGCCTTCGTCCTGATAGCCGTTGGCGTTCTTGTCGTCGAAAACCTTGCCAATGATGTCGGTACAGTCGAAGGTCGGATCCGGAATGACCCGAACCGTGGCGCTGGCAATGTTCGAAACCAGTGAATTGACCAGGCTGTTCAGTGACCAGGCCTGATTGACGTATTCGCCCTCACCGACACCGGCTCCGACCACCAGAACCATACGGAATGTCTTGCGCTCGCCGGCAGCGAAGCTCTGGTTGGCCCAGGTCAGATCACGACCGGTAACCAGCGGTTCACGAACGACACCGTTGAGGGTGGCCGAGCCGCTGCGATAGCGGAACCCGGGCGGGATACGATCCACGACATTGATGCTCGTCAATGGCGCGGCCAGCGTGTTGGTCGCCGTGATCGTGTAAGGCACCAGTCCGCCCTTGCTGATCGTGGTCATCGGCGTGGTCTTGCTCATGACGATGGCGCCACCCAGAATCGGATCAAGGGCGATGTGATTATTCACAATATTGGCCGACGTTCCGACCGTGATATTGAAGCTCGAGAAATATTGCGTGGTCGCCGAGCCACCGCCAACGATGCCGGGACACGCGGCGGGGTTATGGGCTACCACACCGAGCGCGGGCGCCAGATTGCTGTTCTGGACCAGCGCCGGATTGGGCGCGGCGGCAACGGCTGGCGTAGCCGCACAAACGGGAATCATGACCGAAGGCGATGGCAGGTAACCCGCGGGGTAGGTCGTTATCGTCAGCGTGTAGACCCCGCTCGGCGCAGTAGGATTGAGCAGGAACTGATAGAACCCATCAGCGGCCGTCGTCACCGTTGCACTGCCACCGACCAGGTGAGCCGCCGGAACAAAGCCGCCGGGGCCTGTGATGGTCACCACAGCACCGGCGACGGGCTGTCGTGTAACCGCGTCATAGACAATGCCGGCCGGGTCGATCGGCAGGCTTTGTTCGATGGTAGTCACGCCGGCGGGCAGTGTCAGATTCTGCAGAGTGCCGTCGGTGGTCGTCGCACCGGCCGGATTGTTGGCGTCGGTAACGCCGCTGGTAAAGGCACGCGCCTGCGGATCTTCATTGGGTACCGCGCGACCAAAAATCAGGCCGGTGGTGGGGTGGCGGAAACGGATCTGGTAA
>CAIVZW010000711.1 GCA_903910495.1 uncultured beta proteobacterium | reverse complement strand
GACCAAAAAAACGTCCAACCTTTTACCTATGAAAAATCTTAAATGTTGATCAGGTGTCTTATGTATGGAAGGGATAAAGCCGAAAGAAATTATACATAAGACGCAAGAAAGCGGTTTATGATGGATCAATTTCATTACCGCATTTGGGGTCGCATTGGACACGCTGAAGAACTGCTGCTTCCGCGTGCTGGCTGAAACAGCAAACCAGGCAGTTGAATTGATCAAGAGGCATGGTCGCCGATTCGACACCATTGCGGTCTTTTTGAAAATTAGCCGCTATCGCGACAGACAGGTGTTATCAAGAGGAAATTTCAATGTTTCAGTGGGGACAGCAAGGAACCATAGCAGAAATTGCCGATACTTTTTTCCCTGCGATCGGAAGAGGGGTGTCCGTCGTGATCCCTGCCTTCAATGAGGGGCCTCACATTGCCGATCAACTGAGGGCGGTCGACGAGGTGATGCGACAGAGCGAATGGGATTATGAAATCATTGTGGTGGACGATGGATCGTCTGATGATACGGCAGTTAATGCGGCATCTACCGGAGTTCACGTACTTCGTCGGGCGCACAATCAAGGCTATGGCGCTGCTCTAAAGGCCGGCATTCGTGTTGCCTCATTCGACTGGATCCTCATCATCGATGCTGACGGCACGTATCCGGCGGAATCAATCCCCAAACTGCTTGCGCGGTCAGACGACAACGACATGGTTGTCGGGGCACGAGTAGGAGAGGATGTCAACATCCCCTGGGTGCGGCGTCCGGCAAAGTGGTTCCTGAAGAAGCTCGGGAGTTACCTTGTGGAGCGTGACCTCATCGACATAAACTCGGGACTGAGGTTAATGCGAAAGGGGTTGGTGAAACACTACGAGCACCTCTTGCCTCAAGGGTTTTCCTTCACCACCACGATCACGCTTTCATGTGCGTGCAATGGTCACATCATGGAATATGTGCCCATAAGCTACAAGTCTCGGCTTGGAGACTCCAAAATCAGGCCACACCATGCCTTTGACTTCTTACTGCTGATCGTCCGCACCATTGTTTTCTTCAATCCTCTGAAGGTTTTCCTGCCTTTAGGGGCGTTGCTCTTCCTGGCGGGTAGTGCAAAGTTCGTCTATGACCTCGCGCTTTCAGACTTGTCCGAAAGTGCCGTTTTGGCGTTCCTGGGAGCGTTGATTATTTGGTCGGTAGGGCTTCTGGCCGATCAGAGGTCTTGTAATGGACAGCGTCCATGAAGACACGAACGAAAGCCTTGGTAAGTGTCGGGTTGCTCGCGCTTCTTTTCGCTGTGATACCCTGGTATGATTTTACTATTGCGTTGCGTCGGCTGCCCATTCGCGTCTGGTTTTTGCTGCTAACGGGATTTGCCGTCGGACACATGTTGGGGGTCGTGAAATGGATGAGCTTGGTCAGCCTCGGCCGCGTGAAATTACTGTTTCGCGACGCCCTTATGTGCTACGGGGCGGGGCTTTTTACCAATCTGTGCCTTCCCACCATCGTGGGCGGCGATCTCCTTCGGGCAACAATGGCCTCTCACATCACGAAGAACCCGGCTGTTGTCGCGATAGGTAGTGTGACCGATCGTATTTCCGACATTTTGTCCCTTGGATTCCTGCTGGGACTCGGTCTTTGCCTTTCGACGAAGCAATTGTCTGGCTTATGGGGACAAGTGTTCACCGTCGCCTTTGTCGTGGTTGGCATAGTAGGTATCGGGGGGATGCCTTTTCTCTGGCGACGCCCCCTTACCTCTTGGCCAATAAAGTGGCAGCAATCGATCGCGCACCTTCGGGAAGCGCTTCGGCAAGCATGGCAAACACCAGGGACCCTGGCCATCGCTTTCGCTCTTTCCCTCAGCATACAGGCGCTCTTCGTTATCCTCAACGTATGGCTGGGACGCAGTATAGGTATCGAGGTGGCCGTATCGGCTTGGCTGATTGCATGGCCGGCCGCAAAGATCGCGGGGCTAATTCCCATCAGTCTTGGAGGTCTTGCCGTGCGCGAAGCTTCGCTGGCGGCGCTTCTCCTGCCTTTTGGGGTTCCCGCAGCTACGGGGGTTGCCGCGTCCCTCATTTGGCAAAGCGTACTGATCGGCGGGGGATTGTTAGGTGGGGGATTGTGGCTCCTTCTACGTTCGCCGCATGTGGACAGTCTCACGCCACCAACGGAATCGAACATCGACACACAACATGGCTGACACCAGGGTCTTGATCTTAGGCGCCGGGCCAGCCGGAGTCGGCGCAGCGCAGCGACTGCAACGATTCGGCCGAGGCCCCTCTGTGGTGATGGAGCAGCACAGTTCCCCGGGTGGTAGTGCTGGAAGCTTTACTTTTGGGGGACAGCGCCTCGATTTTGGGAGCCATCGGCTGCACCCGGCCTGCGATCCCGAAATCCTTTCCGATATTAGAAAGTTGCTTGGTTTAGAACTGCTCGATCGCCCAAGGCACGGCCGCATCCGCTTGCGGGGTCGCTGGATTCACTTTCCACTCAACCCGGCAGATCTCCTGTTTCGACTTGATAAGGGCTTTGCCCTGCAGGCGAGTCTGGACATCGTCAGGAAAACGCTTGGTCTGGGAGCCACTCTTGAGGAACACTTTGCGGGTGTTCTTTGGCGAAACCTCGGGTCCACCATCTGTCGCGACTTTTACTTTCCCTATGCACGGAAGATCTGGGGTGTTGAACCAGAGCAGTTATCCGCCGATCAGGCGCGGCGGCGCATTGCTGCATCCTCGTTCACTGGACTCGCAAAAAAGGTAATCGGTGCGTTCCCGGGCTTAAAGAAACCGGGGGGCGGGCGTTTCTTTTATCCACGCCAAGGCTTTGGTCAGATCATCGAAGCGTACGCAGCAGACGCTGAGCATCTAGGCGCCCGCCTTCTCTACCAGCACCGCGTGGAGAGCATAGTCCCGCCTCCGTCTGTCGGCATGCCATGGACTGTTATCGCGCGACACGGCGATGAAGCTCGGCATGTAGAGGCGGAGTATCTCTGGTCCACGATACCGATTACTACTATCGGCAGAAGTTATGCCGGGATGCTCCCCGCCGAGGTGAACACGGCAATTGCCGGTATCGGGTTTCGGGCCATGGTCCTTGTGTATTTACAACTGGATGTGGAACGGTTCACCGAGTTTGATGCCCACTATTTACCGGAGTCCGCAGTACGTATCACGCGACTATCAGAACCAAAGAACTATTGCTGTCCGACGGCACCCACCGGCACAACCGTGTTATGCGCGGAACTTCCCTGCGCCGTCGACGACGACATCTGGCAACTCGATGACGAGACCTTGGGTCGTCTTGTCGTCGAGGACCTTGCTTCCATTGGTCTTCCTCTACGGCGTCCAGCGATCAGTATGCTGGTACATCGCATGCGTCATGCGTATCCGGTCTATCTCAGGGGTTACGAACGCCACTTCGCGGTTCTTGACGCGTGGGGGGATTCACTGCCGCAGTTCCTTACTTTTGGCCGCCAGGGTCTTTTTGCGCACGACAACACACACCATGCACTGCGCATGTCATACGCGGCAGTAGATTGTCTTGGTTCGTCGGGCTTCGACAAGGATCTTTGGCGAACCCATCGTCGAGAGTTCGAGAAGCATGTGGTCGAAGATTAAGATGGGGTTATAGTATTTCTGACGGTCTAGTCACTTTACTTTCTATGCATTTCCCTTTCTTTTCTATCATCATCGATACGGCACAGAGACCCGGGACTGCTCATAAGCCTCCGGCAGCCCCTTCCGCGTTGATAAATATCTTGACAAGAAGGGAGGCTTTCCGTAACGTAACCCCCCTGAGTAACTGGGAAGAACAGGGCAGAGCATGTATTCGCGAAAGATCGTTATCCGTTATAGTGCCGACATCGTTGAAGAGCCGATTATCTATGCGCTGGTCAAGAAGTACGACCTCGTCTTCAATATCCTGAAGGCGCGTATCTTCCCCCGCCGGGAGGGGGTGATCGTCCTCGAACTAACGGGAACGAAGGAGAACTTCGATGCCGGGATCCGTTTTCTCAAGGAGAAGGGGCTCAAAGTCGAATCCCTTTCCAAAAGCGTCAGTCAGAACCAGGATCGCTGTGTTCACTGCGGCGCCTGTACCGCCTTCTGCCCCACTGATGCCCTGTTCTTTGAAATGGGCACGCAGCGGGTGCTATTTGACGCCGAGAAGTGCAATGGCTGCGAACTCTGTGTTTCCGCCTGTCCGGTACGGGCCATGGAGGTCAATATTTTCTAACCATGCTCAATCTTTGCGGGTTGTCTCCTTGTCTTTACTGATGGCCTTGCTGACACTGTCGGTGATCTCCACG
>CAIVZW010000710.1 GCA_903910495.1 uncultured beta proteobacterium | reverse complement strand
GCCATGGTACTCAGGGCCAGTTGCGTGACGCGCTGAATTTCCTGCACGCTCGCCGTAATTTCCGTCGTCTGCTTGCTCGACTTCTCGGCCAGTTTTCTGACTTCATCGGCCACCACGGCAAAACCGCGTCCCGACTCACCGGCGCGAGCCGCCTCGATGGCCGCGTTCAGCGCCAGCAGATTCGTTTGTTCTGCGATGCCGCGAATAACCTGACTGATGCGATCGATCGCCAGAATCGACTGGGACAGTTCGGTCATCGTCTTGCCTGCACCCTGCACGGTAGTCACGACATTGGCCGTGGCCAGTTGACTCTCACCCATGCTCGAAGACGCCTGGTCGAGCAAGGCGTGCGAAGCCTCTACGGCTTGCGTCGCCTGTTGCGCACTGTCAGCAATCTCGTTAACCGAGGCCACCAGTTGTTCGACGGCCGCGGCAATGCAGGTCACAGCATCCGACTGTGTCGAAGTCACCCGGCGTGTCTGTTCCATCTGAATACTCAGTGCCGCCGCGCTGTCTCCCATCAGATTAGCGGATTCGGCAATCTCGGCCATCATCGCCTTGAGATGCGTCTGCATGGTCACCAGCGCATCGTTGAGCTTGCCCAGTTCGTCTTCCCGGCCCAGTGGAATATCGTCGGTCAGGTTGCCTTCCGCGATGTTGTCGAGACCACCGACAATTTGGCCAAGCTTGGCCAGCAGGCTGCTCTGCATCACCAGCAAGCTAACGCAGGCCAGGATACCGGCCACGCCGAAGGCCTGAAGCATCGAGTTAGCCACATCGGCCGAAAGCCCTATAGCTGAACCCGACAGAAGCACGATCCCGCCGACAATCTGCATTCCCAGCAGAGTAAATACGAGGCTGTTGAATTTGGCTTTCAGCGATAGGTGTTGCCAGAAGGACGTCTTCGGAATTGACGCGCTGCCTTCCTTCATTTGCTGGTAAAAGGCCTCGGCTTCGGCGATCTGTTGCCGCGTCGGCTCATGGCGCACCGACATGTAACCGATGATTTCTTTGTTCTTCATCACCGGCACGACCAGCGCGTCTACCCAGTAGAAGTCACCGTTCTTGCAGCGATTCTTGACCATACCGCGCCAGGGGCGCCCCTTCTTGATGGTATCCCACAACCACTCGAAGGCCGCTGGAAGCATGTCCGGGTGACGCACTATATTGTGGTTCTTGCCAATCAACTCTTCACGCGTAAAGCCGCTGACGTTGATAAAGGTTTCGTTGGCATAGGTGATGGTGCCCTTAAGGTCGGTACGGGAAACAATGTAGTGCCCCTCGGGGAATTTGACCTCGGTCTGCGTAATCGGTAGATTGGTTTTCATTGTTTGCTGCCCCTTATGTCGCCCGCTTGGTTAATGTTTCACTTTCAAGCCAGACTCACTGCATCTGCCAAATAACTTCGCCCATCTGAAGCAGATTAACTGCCTTTCTCACATCAGAACGATGTCGTATTGTTCCTGCGTGTAACTGGGTTCGGATTTCAGCGAAATCGGCTTGCCGATAAAGTCGGAAAGCATGGCCAGCCCCTGTGATTCTTCGTCAAGAAAAACGTCGATGACCGAGACACTGCCGAGCACTCGGAATTCCCGGGCGTTGAACTGGCGTGCTTCGCGCAGGAGTTCGCGCAGAATCTCGTAACATACGGTGCGTGCCGTCTTGACCTCGCCCCGCCCGCCGCAGGTGGGGCATTCTTCGCACAGCACATGGGCCAGCGATTCACGCGTGCGCTTGCGTGTCATCTCCACCAGACCCAGTGCCGTGAAGCCATTCACGGTCAGCCGCGTATGATCGCGTGACAGTGCCTTGTTGAACTCGGCGAGCACGGCGTCCTTGTGTTCCTCGCTGTCCATATCGATAAAGTCGGTGATGATGATGCCGCCGAGATTGCGCAGGCGCAGCTGGCGGGCGATGATCTGCGCTGCTTCCAGATTGGTCTTGAACACCGTGTCGTCAAAGTTGCGTACTCCGACGAAGCCCCCGGTGTTGACGTCAATCGTCGTCATCGCTTCGGTCTGATCGATGATCAGATAGCCCCCGGATTTAAGATCGACGCGGCGCGCCAGCGCCTTCTGGATTTCGTCTTCAACCCCGTACAGATCAAAAAGCGGACGTTCGCCGATGTAGTGATTGAGCAGCGGTGCAACCGTCGGCGTATATTCGGCCGCAAAGCTTGTCAGCTTCTGGAAATTCTCGCGCGAGTCGATGACGATGCGTGCCGTATCCGGATTGACAAAATCACGCAGTACGCGCTGACCGAGCAACAATTCCTGATAAAGCAGGCCGGGCGGCGCAAGCGTTTTCGACTGCGTCTGGATGTCGCGCCAGATCTTGCGCAGATACGCGATATCGTTGCCCAGCTCTTCTTCAGTGGCGCCCTCGGCCATCGTGCGCACGATGAACCCGCCCACTTCATCATCCGGCACGAGGCGAGTGATTTTCTCACGCAAAGCTTCACGTTCTGCCTCGCTCTCGATACGCTGAGAGATCCCGATGTGTTTCTCCTGCGGCAGATAAACGAGCATCCGGCCCGCCACCGACATCTGTGTCGTCAGGCGCGCGCCCTTGGTGCCGATCGGATCCTTGATGACCTGCACGACCACGCTCTGCCCCTCGAACAGGATGCGCTCAATGGGTCGTACCGGATCGCCGTTCTGGCGTGGATCCCAGATATCGGCCACATGCAGGAAAGCGGTTCGTTCCAGACCCGCGTCGATGAACGCCGACTGCATGCCGGGCAAAACACGGACGACACGCCCGATGTAAATATTGCCGACCAGACCACGGCTTGCCGTACGTTCGATATGCAGTTCCTGCACGGCGCCCTGGTGCATGACGGCGACGCGCGTTTCCTGCGGGGTAAAGTTGATCAGGATATCTTCGGCCATGGGAAATCGATCTGAAAAATGCGGGTAAAATCGGCTATTCGCTTCATTCTACATCTTCCTCCGCCAAAGCTTCCATGCCCAACGCTTCCGCACTGCCGATCCCCGAGTTGCTGGCCCCTGCCGGATCGTTGGCCATGATGCGTACGGCCTTTGCCTTTGGCGCCACCGCCGTCTATGCCGGCCAGCCACGCTACAGCCTGCGTGTGCGCAATAACGGATTCGCTCATCTGGACACGCTGGGCAGAGCCATCAGCGAGTCGCACAGCAGCGGCAAAAAATTTTACCTGGTCAGCAACGTGCTGCCGCACAACACCAAGGTGCGCAGCTATCTGGCCGACATGACGCCGGTCATCGCCCTGCGGCCCGACGCGCTAATCATGGCCGACCCCGGCCTGATCGACATGGTGCGCGAAAACTGGCCGGAGATGCCGGTGCATCTCTCGGTGCAGGCCAATACGGTCAACTTTGCCGCCGTACGTTTCTGGAAGAAGCTCGGTGTTTCGCGCATCATCCTTTCGCGCGAACTGTCGCTCGCCGAAGTCGCCGAAATCCGCCAGGAATGCCCGGATATCGAGCTTGAAGTTTTCGTGCATGGTGCGCTGTGCGTCGCCTACTCCGGTCGTTGCCTGCTTTCCGGTTACTTCAACCACCGTGACTCGAATCAGGGCTCCTGCACCAACTCCTGCCGCTGGGATTACAAACTCAAGGCGGGCGAGGAAGATGCCGGCGGCGATATGCATTCCAGCGCCAAGGTCTGGTTGCTCGAAGAGAAGGAGCGTCCCGGCGAACTGATGCCGATCGAGGAAGACGAGCACGGCACCTACATCATGAACTCAAAGGATCTTCGGGCCGTCGAGCATGTGCAGCGCCTGATCGAGATCGGTGTCGATTCGCTGAAGATCGAGGG
>CAIVZW010000709.1 GCA_903910495.1 uncultured beta proteobacterium | reverse complement strand
CCTGAAGACCGGTCAGCCCCATGTCCAGAATACGCTGACGCCACAATCCCACCGTCACATGACTGGTACCCAAAGCATCGGCAATCTCCTTATTATCTTTGCCTTCGGCAGCGAGCAATCCAATGCGAGCCCGCCGGACCAGCTTTTGGGGCGTGTTCGGCGCTTGGATGAGGCGCTGAAGTTCTGCCCGTTGTTCAGGGGAAAGTTCGAACGGAATCTTCGGTCGGGCCATGTCCAAAAGATGGCATGGCTGGTTAATATTCGGAAAGACTTATTTGGGACACTGCACTAGTGGCTCCTAGGCGGTCTGCTGAGTGCTGGCGTATCCTATCGATGCTTAGGCGAACTTGGTTGGTAATTCTTGACCTCATCGGCCGACGGACTTGTAAATGAAGCCCATGTGTTCCATCTCCGCTGGGTCGAGAAGATTGCGACCGTCGAAAATGATCGGAGTGGTCATTGTCTCGCGGATACGCGCCAGGTCTAGCACCGTGAAATGGGGCCATTCCGTTGCAATCACCAGCGCGTCACAGCCTTCGGCCACGGCATTCATGTCCTCGACGTAAGTGAACTGCTCCGACGCAGGCAAGATTGCCCGTGCCTTGCCCATCGCCTCGGGGTCGAAGACGCGCAACTTCGCGCCTTCCTTAAGCAACCGCTGACACAGGTCGATCGCCGGCGACTGCCGCACGTCGTCGGTGTTCTGCTTGAAGGCCAGGCCCAGCACACCGATACGCTTCTCCCGTAGGACCCATAGCGTGTCGGTGATTTTCTTCACGAACCGCGTCATCTGGTCCGAGTTGATACGCTGGACCTCCTTCAGGAGGCGGAAATCGTAGCCAAGCTGCTCGCTGATATGGACGAACGCCGACAGGTCCTTCGGAAAGCACGAGCCGCCAAAACCAAGGCCAGCGTTCAGGAAGCGGCTGCCGATGCGCGCATCGAGCCCCATGCCGCAGGTAACTTCCTGCACGTTGGCGCCGCTGGCCTCGCAGATGGCGGAAAGGGCGTTCGCGTAGCTAATCTTCAGCGCGAGGAAAGAATTCGCCGCGTGCTTGATGAGTTCCGCCGAGTTGGTGTCAGTGACGATGATCGGCGCGTTGAAGGGGGAGTAAATGTCCCGCATCGCCGCCACGGGCCGCTGGCTCGCCACGCCGATGACAACGCGGTCGGGCTTCATCAGATCCTCCACCGCAAAGCCCTCGCGCAAGAACTCGGGATTGCTCACCACGTCGAACTCGACCTTCGTCTTGGCATAGCGCCGGATGGTTTTGGCCACCTTCTCGGCCGTCTTCACCGGCACCGTACTTTTATCTACGATGATCCGGTAGCCGGTCAAGCTCGCGGCGATTTCGCGGGCGACGCCCTCGATATAGATCGGATCCACTGAGCCATCAGGCTTCGGCGGCGTCGGTACGGCAATGAAAATTACTTCAGCACGATCAACTGCTTCGGTGATAGAATCGGTAAAGTGCAACCGGCCAGCGGCAGCGTTGCGCGCCACCAAGTCTTTTAAACCGGGTTCGTAGATCGGCATACCACCTGCCTGAAGTAGCGCCACCTTTTCGCTATTGTTGTCCACACAATACACGGTGTGCCCAACTTCTGCAAAACAGGCACCTGTTACCAAACCAACATAACCAGTTCCGATGATGGCTATTTTAGTAGACATTTATATGTTAATTTTTAAAATTTTCACCCCGTTGAAGTTGACCGAAATCAGCGTAATAACACTTAAAAATGCAGATCGGTGAAACAAACAAAAACTAACTTTTTTTGCAGATCCGATGTTGTATTTTTTATTGTCGCAACGGTTATTCCGTAGGCTTGGCTGGGTAACT
>CAIVZW010000708.1 GCA_903910495.1 uncultured beta proteobacterium | reverse complement strand
CGGATCCTGCATGCGCTGGCTGATCATTTTCTGTTCCAGTTCCAGTGCCGCGATCCGTTCGGGCAGTTCGGCCAGTTCCCGTACTTCCTTGTAACTCAGCTTGCGGCTGCCGTCGGCCTTGAGCCTGGACAGCTGCGCCGAGCTATCCGCTTCCGCCCGTTTCGCCGCTGCCGGCAACGTTTCCTCGGCACGCCGCTGCGCCTGATAATCCGCCCAGTCCTGATAGCCGCCGGCGTATTCGTGCCACAACCCGTCGCCTTCTGCGGCGATGGTCTGCGTCACCACATTATCGAGAAAAGCCCGGTCGTGGCTGACCAGAAACAGCGTTCCCGAGTAGTCCTGCAACAACTGTTCGAGCAGTTCCAGCGTCTCGATGTCGAGGTCGTTGGTCGGCTCGTCGAGCACCAGTACATTGGCCGGACGGGCAAACAGGCGCGCCAGCAGCAGGCGGTTGCGTTCGCCGCCGGACAGTGACTTCACCGGCGAGCGCGCGCGTTGCGGGGCAAAGAGGAAGTCGCCGAGATAACCGATCACATGCTTTTTCTCGTTGCCGATCTCGACGTAATCCGAACCCGGCGAGATGACATCGACCAGCGCGGCTTCCTCGTCGAGTTGGGTGCGAAACTGGTCGAAGTAGGCTACCTGAATTTTAGTGCCCAGCCGCACTGTTCCCGCATCCGGAGCCAGTTCGCCAAGGATCAGACGCAGCAGCGTCGTCTTGCCCGCACCGTTCGGGCCGATCAGTCCGATCTTGTCGCCGCGCTGCAAACGGCAGGAAAAGTCGCGTACGACATGGTTCTCGCCGAAACTCTTGCACACCCCCTCCAGTTCAGCCACCAGCTTGCCGCTCCGGTCGCCCGAATCGAGCGCCAGTTCCACCTTGCCCTGACGCTCACGTCGCGCCGCACGATCACGCCGCAGTTGCTCGAGACGCAGCACCCGGCCTTCGTTGCGCGTGCGCCGTGCCTCGACGCCCTTGCGAATCCATACTTCTTCCTGCGCCAGAAACTTGTCGAACTTGGCATTCTGGATCGCTTCGTCGTGCAGAATCTGCTCCTTCCTGGCCTGATACCCGCTGAAACTGCCGGGGCATGAAAGCAGCCGACCGCGATCGAGTTCGACGATGCGCGTCGCCACGCGATCCAGGAAACGCCGGTCATGGGTGATGAACACCATGGCCACGCCGGACGAAATCAGCATCTCTTCCAGCCATTCGATGGCCCCGATGTCCAGATGGTTGGTCGGCTCGTCGAGCAGCAGCATTTCCGGCGAGATGGCCAGCGCCTGTGCCAGCGCCAGGCGCTTCTTCTGTCCGCCGGAAAGCGTGCCGACGCGTGCATCGGGATCGAGCGTAAAGCGCTGAATGACCCGCTCCGCCTGCGTTTCGAACGACCATGCCTGGCGTGCTTCCAGTTCGCCCTGCAAGTGATGCAGGCGATCAAGCAGCGTCTCGTGATCAGCCGAATCCTCGGCCATCGCATGCGAAACGGCGTGATACTCGGCCAGCAGTGCGGAGACTTCCCCCATGCCGGCAACCACCGCCTCGAATACCGTGAGCTCAGGGTCAAAGGGCGGCTCCTGCGCCACGTAACCCATGCGCAGACCTGCCTGCCGCCACACCGTGCCATCGTCAATCGCCCCCTGCCCGGCCAGCGCACGCAGCAGCGACGACTTGCCGGTGCCATTGCGACCGATCAGTGCGACCCGTTCGCCCGGATCAAGCTGGAAATCGGCATGGTCGAGAAGCGGCACATGGCCATAGGCGAGCGATGCATCGGACAGAATCAGGTGCGGCATGAAGGCAGTTTACTTTCCGGAGGACAAAGACAGTTGCTTGAGGTCGGCAATGATTTCTGCGGAGTGTTTCGAGGTATCGACCTTGAGGTAGGTTTTTGCAATTTTACCCTGCGCGTCGATCAGAAAGGTGTAACGACGTGCCAGACGAATG
>CAIVZW010000707.1 GCA_903910495.1 uncultured beta proteobacterium | reverse complement strand
CTTGATCAGTAGCGGATTGGTCGTCGAGCCGACGGCACCATTGGCCATCGCGTCTTCCAATTCTTCGATGATTGCCGAGTCATGCCACCAGTCGGATTGAGTCTCACTGCTCAACCATTGCAGATATTTGTTCGCGTTCATCTTTTGATCCTAATTATTGATAACGTTTTGTATTCTAAAGGTAAATATTACGTACGACACAAGCTCATTACAAAATATCAGGAGTCACTTTCTCATCGGTACGCTACACAAAAACCATAAATACACTTCAGTAAAATTCCTGATTGCATGGCCATTAGTCGCTGAGATAGTACAAGTTTCTATTCGGTGTGAATGAATATGATTTGCGTTGATGTGACTTTAGATGTTTGCGAAATACAAAACAAATGAATTAATATTGGCTACTGTTATTAAATTTAATAACTCAGTTCGTCATCAAACTCACGGCTGATTGTGTTTGAGTCCCAGGGAGAAGATCGTCATGTATGTGAGCAATGCCGCTCTACGCATCAGATCAACACTTAAAGCCCGCCAGATGGTCCTGTTGGTCGCCTTGAATGATTTGGGAAATCTTCATCAGGCCGCGCAAGAGACCAATATGAGCCCTCCCGCTGCGTCCAAGATGCTTAAGGACATAGAAGACATGTTGGGTGTTCAGCTTTTCGAGCGCCTGCCTCGGGGGCTTAGGCCAACAATGTACGGAACAACGATGATCAGCCATGTAAAGATGGCCCTCGCCAATCTGGAACACGGACAGCAATCAATTGCAGCGCTCAAAGCCGGACTGTCAGGCCAGGTCCGGATCGGTATCATCATCACCGCAGCACTGACTCTCATACCACAGGCAATAATCAGGACAAAGAAAGTATCGCCAAAACTCACTATTGGAGTCGAGGTCGGCACAAGCAAAGATCTATTATCGAGCCTCAGGCGAGGCGAGCTTGATTTTTTGATCGCGCGAATTCCGGAGCAAGAAGATGACTCGGGCCTCATGTATGAGGATCTGTCTGAAGAGATAGAATGCGTGGTCGCCCGCAATGGGCATCCTCTGTTGTCGCGCAACGATCTCACTTTAAAGGATCTGGTTCAGGAAAGCTGGATACTGACATCCCGTGTCGGCGTATTGCGCAACCGTGTGGATACGATGTTTCGTACCGCTGGCTTTGAATGCCCATCCGATGTCATTGAAGCGACATCAATGTCTTTGATCCTGAGTCTGATACAGGAAACCGATTATCTGCATGTAATCCCGCTGGACCTGGCGAAATGCTATGTTCAAACAGGTGCGCTGGCGATCGTCCCCATCGAAATACCCTGCCAGATGGCAAATTTCGGCATCATCACGCGGCGCGATATCGTATTGACACCCGGAGCCGGGTTTTTCCTAAACCAGATTCGAGCCTTGGCGTCGGAGCTTTACTAATCGTTAAACTGTTGAAGTCGCGATGACCGGACTGCATCCGGGTCGGTAATTGGAATATAGGGTTTCATGAAACTTCCTTGACGATCTTGATTTTCGGCATGCAATCGAAGATTGTTTCGCCTTCCACATGCGGGCCGATGCGCAAGGCCTTGCCATTAAGCAGCGCATCAGCAAGCTTGCGATGGGCACTATTCAGGATATTGCCGATCGTCTGCCGCGAAACCCCCATCTGTTCTGCCGCAGCAACTTGATAAAGCCCCTCCAGGTCGGTCAGGCGCATGGCTTCCAGTTCATCCATGCCGAGCACGATTTCTTCAAGTTCGCGCAAGGGAATTCCCACCGGCTTGAAATAACTTGCGACGGGTACACAACTGATACGACGATTCTTGACCGGACGCGACATTGCAGGACTCCTCACATAGGACCTCCAACAACAATCGGTTAAAGCAGGATTTTAAGAATATGCCGGAGAGACCAAATTATGCCAGATCCTCGTACAACGATTCAAATAGAGGACGCGAAGTTCTGGCTCTGATGACTGCTTGTCACGATGTTGGCATTTTTGCTGGCGAACGCGGATCAACATTGGCTTTTAGTCCGCCACTGAAACTACTGACGGTGAAGCCATGCTGCGCCAGCACCCGCGCAGCGAAATAACTCATCTTGCCAAAGGCGCACAGGGTGATTACCGGACGGTTGCGATCCAGCTTGTCCAGATTGGCGCGCAAGGTCGGGAAGGGAATGTTGATGACCTTGCACGGAGCCGGGAATGCTTCGGACAGCGGTTTGGGACGCACATCGACGATTTGCACAGAGGGGTCGTCGGGTAGAGTGGTGGTGTGGCTTACCAGGGCATCACGGCGATTGCATGCGGCGAATCCGGCCAGATTGATCGCATCCTTTGCAGATCCGAATGGTGGAGCGTAGGCGAGTTCCAGGTGACACAAGTCTTCGACCGTCATGCCGGCCACAATCGCTGTGGCGAGGACATCCAGACGCTTGTCGATGCCTTCAAAGCCGCTGGCCTGGGCACCGAGCAGACGACCGCTTTCAGGTTCCCAGAGGATTTTCAGTGTCAGTGGTTTGGCCCCCGGATAATAGGTGGCG
>CAIVZW010000706.1 GCA_903910495.1 uncultured beta proteobacterium | reverse complement strand
ACATGAGATCGACGGCATACTTCACGTGCGGAATGACACCTTGGATTACCTCGTCCTGGTAGAAGCCAAGAAGCAGTCTATTAGTCGAGAGGACGGCAAATGGAACGCGCAATACTCCGATGGTCGTAAGGATGTTAGGCAGCAAATAAACAAACACGTTAAGATCATCAGAGAATACCTTAAGCCACTATCCCGACATACCGACCTTCGAATAATCTGTTTTGTGGTGTCGTCTGATCCCACCACCGAATACGCGATCGCAACGGGCGATTTGAATACTCCGCAGCACCTATGCTCCATCAATGAGTTGCCCGCCAAACTGGAGCAAGCAGTCAATGGCGATGCAAATGGCCAAGAGCACGCTAGAAAATACCTGCGCGTCGAGCAGTCATTGTTTTTAAACACGCTACGCCTTGGGCTACCTGAACCCCATCTTGGTCATCCGGAACTGGCCAACGCAGTACGCTACGTTGAGCGGTGTCGCCGCGCACTAGATGAAGCGCTCTTCCAACATTTCAATCCTACACCAGAACGTTGGATCATTGTCGGCACGGCTGGAATGGGGAAGAGTGTTCTCTTGGCCTATGCCGCAGCAGTGCTAACGTCAGGCTATAAGCTGGCTCGCTCTCTGGGTGAGACCTGGTCGCTCAAAGCTCCAGAGCTACTCGATAAAATAAAATTCGATTCAGACCCCAAGAAAGGTTCCGTCGCCATCATGGCGATGTCGGAGAAACAGCTTACGAACATCCGTGGATGGTATGCGTTCTTTCAGGAGCGCCTGCGTGAAGGCGATCAAACCGGCGGCGTCACCTTTCGTCCTCCAATCTTTGTGCAGTGCCAAGATAAAGAGTCATTTCGGAGTGCAGGGCAGTGGAGCGCTTTGCTCATCGATGAGGCACATGACCTTCCAGTTTACGCCCCTGCAATAATCTCCGACTTGAATCAAAAGGGCATCTATACGGTCGCGGCTTTTGACCCGCATCAGCGCATACGCCAGAACCAACAGGCCACGAGTTACATCAGCGGGCTCAATTTTTCCAACAGGCATGTCCGCCTACGGCAGGTCTATCGGAATCCAGCGCCCATTTATATAGCCTCATTGGCATTGATGTTCCGATGGTTTGCCACGACCGGACCCAAAGTCGTCCCAACGGCCTTGGAGTTATCGGATGCATTTGGCTTTCAAGCCGCCGATAGCGTTGACGCTAAAGACATCACCGTTTCAATTATGTCGGATGCACATCCGGCAAACTCGTGGTGTCATACCGTCGCGCTCCTGCCCGACGCGGCGACTGCTTTCTCTATTTTGACTAATGAACGGATGGGGGCCCGCGAAGTTTTGTGGGTGCGGTTTTCCGCAGAAGATCGAGATTTTGATTACGAAAGATTGACCCGCCATTTTACCTATCACAATTGCCGCATCGAAGATGCCGATGACTTGAGCAACAAATACATTAAGGGACAGGATTATCCGATTGTCGTCATCGAAGGATTTCCCGGATTCATGGACGACTACAGCGGCGTGAAAGGCGCCACACCCGAGGATGCCGAGCGTCGTATGTGGCAATTCAGAAGGGAGCTTTATCTATGCGCCAGCCGTGCTACCTGTTTCCTCTATTTCATCTGCAAAGTTCCGGAAAACGATCAGGTGGCCCGCGTCAAAGCCGAGTTGAGCGCAATTATAGAGGCGACTTCCATTCCATTGGACCGACACACAGGGGGCACGCGCAGCTGGCAGTTTCAAATCAAGAAAACCGATGCCACGAGGTCACTCGCTGCGCTGGAACCTTCCGTTGACGCGGTCGCCGAACGCGATTCAGGTCGTAAGATTCAAGAGCCGGTGCCTCCGCAACAAGCGCCTACGGTCCCGGCGCAACAAAGACCGGCCTTCCCAGAAGTTTCTCTGCCGGCTGCTCCGCTTGGCCAAGAAGCAGTAAAGACGGTTCCAGCAAGAATTTCACCGAGATTTCCCGGCGTAAAACCGGCTCCCCAAACATCGATTCGACTACCAGAATCTCAAGCCCCTTTAACGACGCGGTCAACGCTCCCGGCCGCCATCCAACCGACCAGCGCAGGAGCAAAACCAGTTCCTCAGGCCCCAATCAGACCACAAACGCCACAGAGTCCAACACTGGATAGCAAAGCTCATCTCGCCCCCACTGACCCAGCATCCTCGCTTACAAGGCCGACCATTCAACTCCCTCAACAGATTGGTGGGGGCATGATTCGAAGGCCCGAAGTCGCGCCCGACTTTCAGCCGGCGCCGTCGATACCTTCCGACAATCAGATGAAGTCACTTCCTCTGATTGAACTACGGGGAGAGATCACTCCGTGGACCCTAGCTAGCGCAATCGGAGAGAAGAGCTTGGTAATAGTTAAAATGCTCAAAGACATAGGGATCGTCGCGAAAAGCAACACCGCCCTAGAAACCGATGTGGCCGAGTTTGTGTGCAAGCAAAAGGGGTATCAGCTGAAGCGCCTCTAACAGCCTAACCTTTAATATATGT